>CALMBU010000138.1 GCA_937863045.1 uncultured Polynucleobacter sp.
TTAGCCTCCTCAGTTAGCCTGCTTAGTTAATTTACTTAACTAGATGCGTAGATGTGTGCGGCTAACTGATAGTGAGTTGCTGCCTCAAGAGGTTCTTCCAAAGCTTCATGCAGCTTGGCCATATGCATGTGCGCATCGGCTTTTAACAAAGGTTTTGTTTTAGGATCTTTGATCACACCCTGCAAACTTGATTTGGCTTTGCCCCACAACTTTTGAGCCAAACACACTTTGGCCAAGGCTAAAGAGAGTGCAGGCTCACTGGGGTACTTCATCATCCAAGCTTCAATCTTTTGAACCAAAGTTACAGCGGCAGATCCAACTGGCAAGCAATTTGGATAAATAGCGATCAATGATTCATCCCACTGATCATCCAATGACTCTTCAATAAAGCCACGCGCGATCTCTTGCTGGCCAACAGCCAGCAATCCTTTGGCCATCACCAAAGCCACCCTTGAAGCTTTTCGATCAGCTTTTGGTAAATTCTTCCAGATGGCTAAAAGGGCTTGATGATCGGTGGATTTTTCTTGTACCAACTTAGCCACAGCCTCTTGCACTGTTTTTTGAGCCAAGACCGGATGGATGGCCTCACGCTTACTCAAGCTATGACTTAATCTTAAAACCTCTTCCCAGCGCTTGAGTTGCTGATTGGCTTTGAGTGCAATGCGCTGCACAAACAATTGTCTTGCACCACCCTTTTGCAACTGTTGAATGGTATCGAGCGCTCCAGCTGGATCATTCGAATCCATTTGCATATCAGCCATAGCCACTAAGCGAGCTTGCTGCTTATTGGCAGACTGTATTTTTGATAACCATTGATCTCTTAAGTCATAGCGATTCAAACGATGTGCTGCTCTGGCTGCTAGTAAAGCAGCAGTCTCTGACAAGGCTTGATTCACACTGGCCGCTTCTGCTGCCTTGAGCGCCTTTGAAAAGCGTCCAGCAAAAATATCTTCAACTGCCTCAGATAACAAAATAATTGCGCGGGCTTCACGTTGCTTGCGTCGATACAAAGCGGCCTGCTTTGGCAAATCCAATACCGCAGCAAAAGTTCGCCAAGCCAATAAACCAACAATCAAGACACCCAACACCACCACAATAAAAAGATTGAGGCTAGTATCCAAGCGATATGGTGGGAAATAAATGGTGATATGACCAGCATTGCCGCTGGCAAACAATGCCAACAAGACTGCTGCTGCAAATAAAAAAGCCAACCACAATGCACCACGCATCATCACTGACCCTTATTCATTGGAATTGATTTAGATACTTCGGCGCGAAGCTCACTGATATTTTTCTGAATCTGTACCACTGAGCTTGCTTGAGCTTGAAAATGTTTTGCAATCAATTTTTCCGCTTGAATCAAATCATCTTTACATGCTTGCGGTAGTTGAGACAACCAAGCAAGTCTTGCGCTTAAAAAATGTAATCTCAATTGCTGACGGATCAAATCTTGGGCTGCTGGGGTCATGGCCACATCCTTCACATCACCCACCACCTGAATGCGCATCAACTGATCACCCAAACTCTGAATTGCAGTCATGACCTTTTGAGCAACCGTTTTGGTATCAGCGCTTGGCGCAACAGTCGGTGCCTCTGCCGCTGGCAGAGCATTCATTGGCAACTGTGCTACCTGACCCAATAATTGATTCAACTGATTAGCAACGGGCGCAAGATTCTTTTGATTTTCTAAGTTACTTTTTAAGGCCAAATTAATTTCAGCATCTTGCATTAGCACTTTGCTCAATTGCGCTTCAAGCTCTACAACTCGAGCATCAAGTTGGGCTGGGCGGTTATAAAGACGCAAGCCACCCTCAATCACCAACCAAAGAAGACAAATGGCAATGGCGATCCACAATGCTCTCCATAAACCTTTACCTAAAGCTTCTGATTGCACTTCTTTAGCAGTTTTGGTGTTTACTTGATCGAGATCTACAGCCATTTCAATTCCTAATTTAAATTTGAGTGCCATTGATCAATTTTGACCAGCAAATGATCATCCCCTGGGGCACACCAATCGACATTTTTAAATCCAAGTTCATTGCATACCTGAGCAATTCGCTCATGCGTACACAACATCATAGCTTCATTTAACCAAGGCTCTGCCCAAGATGTATTTTCTTGTAAATATTGAGCGAGATATCGCGCAGCCTCAGAAGAAGTCAGGACACAGATTGAGTCACTGGGATGTGATTTTTTCAATCCTAGCCAAGCTGGCGAATCATCGGCCAAAGGCATTCTTTTATAGGTGGCCACTGAATGTATTTCAGCGCCTTGTAATAAAAACTGTTCCCCAAGCCAAGCTCTTCCGCCAATCCCCTTCAGAAATAGAACTTTTTTACCAGCCCAAGATGCTTGGGCTTGATTCAAGATTTTCCAAAGACCTTCAGAATCCCATTCACTTGGGTTGCTGGGGGCGTAAATGGTGTAACCATCCTGCGCCGTGATGCCATGATGGCTCAATGCTTCTAAACTGCCGCCACCCACGACTGCGATTGGAATACTTTTGGGCCAAGCTGTTTGCAACAATCGCATCGAACACTCAACCGCATTAGGGCTCACAAATACTGCCAAATCACTGACTGATAAAAGTTCTTTTAAGCGCTTAGCGTCTGCAGGGCTTTCATTGGGCACAATCGACAACAAAGGCAATTGAATTTGCTTCAACATCGGAAACTTCCGATGCAGTAACTCTCCCAATCTTAGAGACTGTCCTAGTGGGCGAGTCAGAACAATATTGGGCATGAGTTGTTTTAAGTTTTCGTCTGGATTATCTTGGGGGCAATAAATCTTTAGCGCCCTGAGCAATCAACTCATCGGCCACTTGCAAACCCATCTTGTCGGCAAGATCCATGCTGGTAATCGATAACTTCTTTTCAGACCGGCAAATGCTTTGACCATCTGTGCTGGCAACAAAGGAGCGAAGATACAAAGAATCCGCACCTTCCCAGATTGCATAGGCTGCCAAAGGAACGTCGCAAGAACCACCAAGCGCTCTAGAAACGGCTCTCTCTGCAGTCACAGCCATCGCAGAAGGCGCATGATTTAAAGGAGCCAGCCAGCTTTTCATCTCTGGTCTTCCTGCTCGGGTCTCAATCCCTAAAGCACCTTGACCAGCCGCTGGCAAACTATCTTCCGGTGCCAATAAGCTGCGGATGCGCTCCGCCATCCCTAAACGCTTAAGCCCAGCAGCCGCCAAAATGATCGCGGCATACTCGCCTTTGTCCAATTTACCCAAACGGGTGTCTAAATTGCCTCGCAGAGGCTGAATAATTAAGTGGGGATAGCGTGAGCGCAAGGAAGCCTCACGACGCAAACTAGCGGTTCCTACAACGGCCCCAGCGGGTAAATCTGCCAAACTTGCATAGTCATTGGATACAAAAGCATCCCTGGCGTCTTCACGCTCCATGATGCAAGACAACTCAAAGCCAACCGGTAACTGCATCGGCACGTCCTTGAGAGAATGAACCGCCAAGTCTGCCCGCCCCTCTTCCAAAGCCACTTCCAATTCTTTGACAAAAAGCCCTTTGCCACCGACTTTAGAGAGGGTTCTATCCAAAATCTGATCACCCCGGGTAGTCATGCCCAAAATACTGACATCACAGTCTGGGTAGAGCTTTTTAAGGCAATCGCGAACATATTCAGCCTGCCACATGGCCAAACGGCTCTCTCGGGAGGCAATTACCAGCTTTTTAGGATAAGAAATTTGTGTCATAACCATAAGGATAAGGCCTTTGAGGCAATATACTTATATTTATGGCAGATTTAGATAAAAACAAGAACTCCTTGGACAACAAAGACCAAGCTTGGTCGGCTCGCTTTGCCGAGCCTGTGGCGGAACTCGTGCAGCGATATACCGCTTCTGTTGATTTTGATAAACGCATGGCCTTGGTTGATATCCAGGGCTCATTGGCTCACGCTGAAATGTTAACGGCACAGAAGATCATCAGTGCCGAAGATTTCGCCGCAATCCAAAAAGGCATGGCAGAGATACGCTCTGAAATCGAAGCAGGTTCTTTTGTTTGGGAACTCGCTCTTGAGGACGTTCATCTGAACATCGAAGCACGCCTGACCAAGCTGATTGGTGATGCTGGCAAACGTCTTCACACGGGTCGCTCAAGAAATGATCAAGTAGCAACAGA
>CALMBU010000139.1 GCA_937863045.1 uncultured Polynucleobacter sp.
CTACACAGAGTAGATCGTCGGCAGCGTCAGATGTGTATAAGAGACAGTTCATAGAGCTTGGCCAAATCCAAACCACGCCCACCACCTTGGTAGGCAAAACTAGCATCCGTAAAACGATCCGAGATCACAATCTTGCCTGCTGCTAAGGCAGGCTCAATGACCGTGGCCAAATGCTCTCTTCTGGCTGCAAACATCAACAAGGCCTCTGTTTCGAGGTGCATGGGATGATGCAGCAGGATCTCACGCAACTTCTCACCCAAGGCAGTGCCGCCCGGCTCGCGGGTCAGGACAATCTCATGCTGGGGGTATTTTTGACCCAATGCTTCAGAAAATGCCTGAATGTGTGTGCTTTTGCCAGCCCCATCAATGCCTTCAAAGGTGATGAATAAGCCTGGCGCATTGTGAGATTGAGTAAAGAGAGACATGGAGAAATATGGGTTGACTGGTTGATTACTTTTTTAACTGGTACTTTCTAACAGCTTCATTATGCGCTACCAGGGTCTCTGAAAAAGCGCTTCTACCATCGCCCTTAGAAACAAAGTAAATGGCTTTTGTAGTGCTGGGCTGAGCCGCGACTATTAAAGAGTTTTTCCCTGGCATTGCAATCGGCGTGGGTGGCAAACCATAGCGCGTATAAGAATTGTAGGGGCCGTCTTTTAGCAAGTCCTTTTTCCTGAGATTGCCATCAAACGATGCGCCCATGCCATAAATGATGGTGGGATCGGTTTGCAGTTTCATACCGATTTTCATGCGGTTATTGAATACGGCTGAGACCAAACCACGATCATCCGGGTGCCCAGTTTCCTTTTCAATGATCGAGGCCAACTTCAATAGATCATAAGGAGACTTAACTGGTGAACCCTCATGGCGCTTATTCCATGCATCATTGAGATGATTTTGCATGGCTCGGTATGCTTTTTGATAGATCATCACATCTGAGTCGCCCGGCTCATACACATAGGTATCTGGGAAAAACAAACCCTCAGGATGAGCCTCTTTGGCCTCTAACTTGCTCAGCAACTGCTTGCTTGACCACGCCCTGGCCTCTTTCTTTAACTCAGGCTGAGCATCAATCGCGGCCTTGAATTGAGCAAAGGTCCAACCCTCCACCAAAGTCACGCTGAGTTTGACGCTGTCCCCTCGGGCCATCTGGGATAGGATCGAGGTCAAGCTGGCCCCTTTGGGAAAGTCATAAACCCCGGCCTTCAGATTCTTTGCCAAGAAAAATGATCTGGCCACCAATTGCACCCGCCAAACAGATACATCCAGACCTTGAGCTGCCATTTGATTGGCCACGCTGGTGACGTTTGATTTTGGATTGATCTTTACCCTGAGGACATTCTCAGTGTTATTTTGTGATGTAGTTGCTGGATTTGATGCGCTTTTAGGCACCGCTGGGGCCATGAAAGCCACATACGCAATGAACAGCGCAATTGCCAATCCGCCTATCAGGGTTAGCTTGAGTAAAAACTTAATAAAATTAGGTATATAAACAAAGTTCATAGGGCACTATGATAAAAGCTTATTGATCAACACAAACAAAAAACCAGAATATGTCGCAAACAAGCAATAACAACTCGAATACTTGCTTCACCCCACTCAAGGACTGGTCTTGCATCAGTGTGATTGGGGCAGATGCCGTTGATTTTCTACAAAACCAACTGACCAATAGTGTGAAGTCCATCGCCAACGCCCCAGCGGCATCGATTGCGCTTCCCCACCAACAAAATCGTTTTGCAGGCTATTGCTCAGCCAAGGGTCGCTTGATGGCGAGTTTTTGGATCATGCGCCAAGACACATCTGTGAGTGCTGAGATCACAGAATCACAACCAGCTTTTTATTTGTTCATTTCAAAAGACTTGGCCCCCACTTTGGCCAAACGCTTGAGCATGTTTGTCTTGCGCTCCAAGGTCAAAGTGCTTGATCTATCAGAATCCGTTGATATGTTTGGCTTCGCCACAGAATCGAATGCACCAAGTGAAGACTTCAAAAAGATGACAAGCATGCCCGGTGTGATCACCGCAGAATTACCAGCGGTGAGCATCAATCAAGTACAAACCAAACGATATCTTTTGGCTGCACCAAAAAATCAAGCTCTGGGTGATTCTCATGATGGAGCGCTGCAAGCTTGGAATTGGCTTGAGATCCAAAGTGCTATTCCACGCATCACCCAAGCCACCTTCGAACAGTTTGTGCCACAAATGATCAATATGGAATCTTTGAAAGGCATTGATTTTCAGAAAGGCTGTTACCCAGGTCAAGAAGTTGTGGCAAGAAGCCAGTACCGCGGCACGATCAAGCGTCGCTTGCAGGTGGCTCATCTGAATCATCAAGCCGACCGTCAGACAGAGATATTGCCAGGCTCTGAAATCTTCCACAGTGACGATCCATCGCAACCCTGTGGCATGGTGGTATTAGCCGCCCCACATCCATTGGTTGCAGATCGTATGGATGTTCAAGTCGAATGCAAATTAGAGGCGCTTCAAAGTGGGTCCGTGCATCTAGGTTCTGCAACAGGTCCTGCTTTGAGTTTTTCAGCATTACCCTATCCTTTGATAGAAATTTAAATTAAACCCAAACCCAAAGCCAAAACCACAGCATGTGCTTAGTTCTGACCTCATGGCAATCACACCCAGACTACCCTTTGGTGGTTTTGGCGAATCGTGATGAGTTTTATGAGCGCGCTACCGATGCCATGCACTGGTGGAATGATCATCCACACATTTTGGCTGGGCGTGATCTCGCTGATGTCAAAGGTCAAGCTGGCACATGGATGGGCTTGAGTAAAACGGGTCGTTTTGCGGCTCTCACCAATGTTCGCGCTCCGAGCGAGAAAAATCCTGATACGCCAACCCGCGGAGAAATCACCGCCAGTTTTTTAAAAAGTGATCAAGCACCAGAGCAGTTCATCACCGCTCAAGGCTCAAGTTTTGGTCGTTACAACGGCTTTAATCTACTCGCGACTGATCTATCAAAAGAAACGCCGTCTTTGGTCTGGTTCAGCAATCGGGTGCAGATGGGTCAATCGCTGCGCCCCAGAAAAACCATGAACCCTCAAGCACTCACACCGGGTGTTTATGGTTTATCGAATGGCATGCTCGACACCCCTTGGCCAAAAGTACAACACCGTGTGGGAGCCTTCGCACAATTACTGGCGATGGACACTGGTCAATTCAAACGCGCTGAGAACTATTTGCGCATGATGGAAGACATGACCCAAGCACCTGATGAGTACTTGCCTCAAACAGGCGTTTCTTATGAATGGGAGAAAGTTTTATCTTCAGCTTTCATCAGAACTCCAAACTATGGCACACGTTCGAGTTCATTGATTCGGGTACGCAAAGATGGTCACTTTGAAGTGATCGAAAAACGCTTCGATGCCGATAAAGAAATCGGCACTCAATTGTTTGAAGGGCAAATAGAGAACTTTCTAAGCACCCGGGTTTGATACATTAAGCCAGATCAATGCCCTGTACCAACTGATAGCCGTATTTATAGAGTGCCTTGATGGTCACTCCCTCTGCCCCAGCTTCTGCCATCTTTTTGCGTAAACGCACAATCTGTACCTCTAAAGTAGCTTTAGGCGTATTAGATGTATTGCTGCCAACTTGTTGAAGTAGAGATTCAAAATCCAAGCGCTGTTGATCAGCTCGCAGCAAGGCCAACAAAATATCCAAATCGATCTTACTCAAGGACACTGTTTGACTGCCCTTCAATGTGGCATTTTTCTCACTCAAGATCAATTGACCGCCCAAATCCTTGTACCTCAGGATGCGCTTAGATAAACTGGATACAGCGGCCTGTAATTCAGTGATTGCAATGGGCTTGGGCAGATAAATATCGGCACCCGCTTCGTAGCCTTGGATTTTGTCCATCTCAGATGATCTGGCCGTGATCATGATGATGAAGGTATCTGGATAGCTCTCTTTGATACGCTTGGCAATGCTCAAACCATCTTCGCCAGGAAGATTCAAATCCAAAATCAATAACTCAAAAATAGTCTTGGGTGATGCTGCATCAAGTTCATAGGCATCACGAAACCCTTGCGCTAAATACCCCTTCTCCGAAAGAGCATCAAGCAACATTTCACGCAGCACATCGTGGTCTTCGACCACGGCAATATTTATTTTGGAAGGCATAG
>CALMBU010000140.1 GCA_937863045.1 uncultured Polynucleobacter sp.
TGTTGTGTCTGATCATGCCTCAAACCCACTCTGAATGGGTCATTTGGCACCCCCTTTATTTCGCAGTTACCTAAGGAAAGTCCTCTACCTTTTAATAGATTAATCTGCTAAAAACTATAAGTTCGATTTTGCTTGTTTGGGTCTGTTTTATTAGTTTTAATAACAATGAAGGAGTGGTCATGAAAAAGAATCTTTTAGTTGCAGCATTATTGGGTATTGGTGTCATTGCCACAGCGCAAGCCGATACTTTGGCAAAAATTAAGTCATCAAGCGCAGTCACCATGGGTGTGCGTGAGTCTTCAGGCGCTTTGTCATACACAATTG
This sequence comes from uncultured Polynucleobacter sp., assembly GCA_937863045.1. Taxonomy (GTDB): domain Bacteria; phylum Pseudomonadota; class Gammaproteobacteria; order Burkholderiales; family Burkholderiaceae; genus Polynucleobacter. The sequence goes on from CALMBU010000140.1 coordinate 325, forward strand.
GTGATGGTAAGTACGCTGGGTACCATGTAGAAATCTGTCAACGTGTTTTGGGCGATGTGCAAAAACAGTTGAAATTAAATAAATTAGATATCAAGTATCAAGCGGTGACATCTCAGAACCGTATACCTTTGGTTACCAATGGCACGGTTGATATTGAGTGTGGCTCAACAACAAACAATGCCACACGTCAAAAAGATGTGGCTTTTGCTGTGACAACCTATGTTGAAGAAGTTCGTATTGCTGTTAAAGCCAACTCAAACATCACTTCTTTGAATCAATTAGCTGGCAAGAAAGTAGCCACAACAACGGGCACAACTTCTGTTCAGCTATTGCGCAAGCACGAGCGTGCCGCGAACGTGAACTTTGATGAAGTGTTTGGTAAAGACCATGCTGACAGCTTCTTGTTGTTAGAGTCTGGTCGTGCTGATGCCTTCGTGATGGACGGCTCAATCTTGGCCGGTAACATTGCCAACGCCAAGAACCCAGCTGACTTCAAGATCGTGGGTGAAGTAATTTCTGTTGAACCAATTGCCATCATGATGCGCAAAGATGATCCAGCCTTTAAGAAGGCAGTTGATGACAGCATCAAGAAAATGATGAAAGACGGTTCATTGGCCAAGTTGTGGGACAAGTGGTTCTTGCAACCAATTCCACCAAAAGGCAATAAAGTTGGTTTAGCTTTGTCTGCAACTACCAGAGACGCTTGGGCTAATCCAAATGACAAACCTGCTGAAGAGTATGCAAAGAAGTAAAAACAGCAGAATTACTTCCCCAAGCAATCTAACCGAGTATTAATTAGTAGAAAGTAAATACAGTTAATGTCTTGGAATTGGGAAGTATTTTGTAAAAATACTATAGAAGAAGATTTCTCCCCGGTGTGTTTTGGCACCGGCGGAGAAATCACTTATTTAGATTGGATGTTATCGGCTTGGGGCTGGACTTTATCAGTCTCGGCTCTTGGCCTCGTTGTCGCTTTGATTTTTGGTGTCCTGATGGGCACCCTAAGAACCTTACCCCCAGATACTTTACTGACTCGATCACTCGCCCTTGTGGGAACTGTTTGGGTCTGTCTCTTATACACATCTCCGAGCCCACGAGACAGGCAGAAATCTC
>CALMBU010000141.1 GCA_937863045.1 uncultured Polynucleobacter sp.
TTGCCACGAGAAACCACATTACCAATGATGAATAAGTCGGGTTTTAAAGAGATTTGATCTGGAGAAAATCCCTCGATCAGTTCAATACCCTGGGCCTCTAGTTGAGTGCTCATGGGTGGGTAAACATTGGCGTCGCAACCAGTCACTCGATGACCTGCCTGACGTGCGATGGCGGCAATACCGCCCATAAAAGTACCGCAAATACCTAGGATATGAAGATGCATGCCAAGATTTTATCCAAACATCCGTGCAAAATAAGGTAATTCATTGAAAAACGGAAAGAAAAACATGAATAAACGCCAATGGGGTTTGATCTTGATTGCTGGAGCACTTGCTGCAGTTTTGGGCGTGGGTTTGTCGAGCTATAAATACAGGGTCGAAAAAGCCAGCGATACCGCCATCGAGGAATTACTCACTAGAGAATTACGGTCTCCGGACGGAGCAATTCATCAAACATCCGATTGGCGTGGAAAAATCCTCATCATCAACTACTGGGCCTCTTGGTGCCCGCCCTGCGTTGAAGAAATGCCTGAATTAGTGCGATCTCAGACCAAATATGCCTCTAAAAATGTACTATTTGTTGGCATTGGAGTCGATTCACCATCTAACATACGCGAATTTCTTACAAAAACACCTGTTAACTACCCAATTGTTTTGGGCGGTTTAGACGGGGCAACTTGGGCAAAAAACATGGGAAATCCCAGTTCAGCGCTGCCTTTTACGGTGATGGTAGACCGCAAAGGAGCCATTATTAAGACGAAACTAGGCAAAATAAGCGAAGATGAGCTCAGTTCGTGGATAGATAACGCTATAATCACTTCTCAGTAAAAATTACAGGAAGGGCATCATGGATTTACGAAAACTCAAAACTTTGATCGATTTAGTAGCCGAATCTGGCGTTTCAGAATTAGAAGTAACAGAAGGCGAAGACAAAGTTCGTATCGTTAAAAATCCAGCCCCAATCGCAGCACCCGTTCAGCAAGTTTACGCCGCAGCTCCAGCGGCTGCTCCAGCTCCAACCCCAACATCTGCCGCAGCAGCTACCCCTGCAGCGGAAGCTGCGCCAGCAGAACCAAGCGGTCATGCTGTTAAATCTCCGATGGTCGGCACTTTCTACCGCTCTCCAACCCCAGGCGCCGACTCTTTTGTAAAGATTGGTGACACGGTCAAAGAAGGTCAGACACTTTGCATCATTGAAGCGATGAAGTTATTGAACGAAATTGAGTCTGATAAATCAGGTGTTGTTAAAGAAATTCTATGTGAGAACGGCCAAGGTGTTGAATTTGGTCAGGCTCTTTTCATTATTGGCTAATTAAAGCTAAAGCTCACTAAGGTTACCCAATGTTTGAAAAGATTCTTATCGCCAACCGTGGCGAAATCGCACTTCGTATTCAAAGAGCCTGTCGCGAGATGGGCATCAAAACCGTGGTTGTTTTTTCAGAAGCTGATCGCGACGCCAAGTACGTCAAATTAGCTGATGAAGCAGTTTGTATTGGTCCAGCGCCATCAGCGCTCAGCTATCTGAACATGCCAGCGATTATTTCTGCTGCTGAAGTGACTGATGCTCAAGCGATTCATCCTGGTTACGGCTTCCTGTCAGAAAACGCTGATTTTGCCGAGCGCGTTGATAAGTCTGGTTTTATCTTCATCGGACCAACTGCTGAATCCATTCGCTTGATGGGTGACAAAGTGTCTGCCAAGCAAGCCATGATTCGCTCAGGCGTGCCATGCGTTCCAGGTTCAGAAGGTGCTTTACCTGATAACCCAAAAGAAATTTTAGCCACTGCTAAAAAAGTTGGTTACCCCGTCATCATCAAAGCAGCTGGTGGCGGTGGCGGACGAGGTATGCGCGTGGTGCATACCGAAGCTCACTTGATCAATGCAGTTAACATGACTCGTGAAGAAGCCGGACGAGCTTTTGGTAACCCAGAAGTCTACATGGAGAAGTTCTTAGAGAATCCTCGCCACGTAGAAATTCAGATTTTGGCTGATACTCATAAAAATGCGGTTTACTTAGGCGAGCGCGATTGCTCCATGCAACGTCGTCACCAAAAAGTGATTGAAGAAGCTCCTGCCCCTGGCATTGAGCGTCGCTTGATTGAAAAAATTGGTGAGCGTTGCGCAGAAGCTTGCAGAAAAATTGGCTATCGCGGCGCTGGTACTTTTGAGTTCTTATATGAGAACAATGAGTTCTACTTCATTGAGATGAATACCCGCATTCAGGTTGAGCATCCCGTCACAGAATTGATCACTGGCATCGACTTGGTTCAGCAGCAAATTCGCATCGCATTTGGCGAAAAGTTACCTTTCCGCCAAAAAGACATTGAATTCAGAGGTCACGCCATTGAATGTCGTATCAATGCTGAAGATCCTGTGAAATTCATGCCAAGCCCAGGTCGCATTCAATCTTGGCACATGCCAGGTGGCCCTGGCATTCGCGTTGACTCACATGCTTATGCTGGCTACTTTGTCCCGCCGACCTATGACTCAATGATTGGTAAATTGATTGCCTATGGTGCAACTCGTGAACAAGCGATTCGCCGTATGCGCATCGCCTTGTCTGAAGTTGCAATTGACGGCATTTTGACCAACATCCCTTTGCATCGCGAACTGATGCTAGATCCAAAGTTTGAACAAGGTGGCACAAGCATTCACTACCTAGAGCACAAACTTGAGGAGCAAGCAGCTTCACGTCGTGGTAACACGAAGTAATTCAGTCATAAGCCACTTAGTCTTCCATGGCATTTCGTGAACTTGTATTTACTGTCTCCGAAGATCTTGCTGAAGATCTCGGGGACGCCCTCATGGAATTGGGTGCCCTTTCCATTTCGGTCAGTGACGCAGCTGCTGACACTGATTCTGAAAAACCCTTGTATGGGGAACCAGGCCTAACGCCTGATCGACAGGCTTGGGAACAATCTCAAGTCATCGCCCTTTTCGATGAGCAAGGCTTGAGTGCAGCAGAAATCTCTTTGGCTTTGACTGAAGCGGGTTTTCAGATCAATGCTCCCTCAGAAAGAAGCGTTGAAGAACAAGACTGGGTTCGTCTCACGCAATCACAGTTTGAACCTATTCAAGTTGGCCAGCGTTTATGGGTAGTTCCATCCTGGCATGATGCTCCTAACGATCCGAATGCTGTTTGCTTAGCCGTTGATCCTGGCTTGGCTTTTGGTACCGGCAGTCATCCAACCACCAAGCTGTGCATGCAGTGGTTAGAAGAGCACCCTGATTTAGCCAGCAAAACTCTCTTGGACTATGGTTGTGGCTCAGGTATTTTGGCAATCGCTGCAAAACGTTTGGGTTGTGGCGATGCACTGGGCGTTGATATTGATCCGCAAGCGGTCATATCCGCCAAAGATAATGCAGAGCGCAATGAGGTGATTGTTGACTTTAGATTACCAGAGGAAGACAGCACTCACAGCCAGCATGATGTGGTTGTAGCGAACATCTTGGCTAATCCGCTTCAAGTACTTGCTCCAGCACTTTGCCAACGCATTGCGCCGAATGGTCACATTGTTTTATCAGGCATTCTTGAGCGCCAAGCACAAGAGGTCATTGATACCTATCAACCATGGATTCAACTTCATGTTTGGCGTGAATGTGATGGTTGGGTTTGTCTAACAGGTCAATTAATGGCAGATGGCACTGATCAAACCTCATCGGACACTCAAAAAAAAACGATCGAAAACAGTTCAAAGTCAATTGAGTTAGCTGAGTCAGCAGAGTTAGCCAACCCATCAAAAAACAAGAAATCGCTCGCTTTGATTGGCTGGATCAGCCTAGCTGTATTAATGGTGGTGATTGTTTTACAGCTTTTTCACCTTGGTAGGCATGCGATTGCATTACAGATCACCAAAACACCCACTAGCATTCAAGAACCATTATTTAAAGCATTCAAGTCACTAGATTCTTTGCTGTGCAAACAGTTTTCTTGCCAAGACATCCCTTTAAGAGACTTTTCTGCTTGGTCTATTGAGTTAGCCAATCTAAAAATCAATGCTGGCAACAATCAAAATGGCAGTAACCAAACTGCCACCGGAATACTAGAGCTTCAAATCCGTAATAAGTCACCTTTGCTCATCACTTGGCCACATGTAATGCTATCCATCACCGATGCCAATGATGCTGTGATTTCAGAGAAACTTCTGAGACCCCAAGATTGGTTGCCAGAAGATGATGCCAAAGTCACTCCAAACGGCTCACAAGCCCTCCAGGAAGTCTCCAGCAATATTTACTTGAGCTTACCCCAGCAAGCTGCAGGATTTAGAGTGCGCCTGCTCTATGTTGATGACAAGCCAAGAGATGCCCCCTCAGAATAATCCACACATTTTATTCATTTAAACTAATTCACTCACCCAAGGAACTTTATGTCTAGCTTAATTTGTGGCTCCATCGCCTACGACACCATCATGAACTTTGAAGGTCGCTTTCAAGATCAAATCTTGGCAGACCAAATTCATATCTTGAACGTTGCCTTTTTGGTTCCCAGCATGCGCCGAGAATTTGGTGGATGTGCTGGCAATATTGCCTATAACCACAAACTATTGGGTGGTGAACCCATCATCATGGCCACCGTTGGTGGCGATGCTGGATCTTACTTTGATCAATTAGCCAAACACAAGATCAGTGCTGATCATATCCGCGAGCTACCTGAAGCCTTCACTGCCCAAGCGATGATCACAACCGACCGCGATAACAACCAAATCACAGCTTTTCATCCTGGCGCCATGGGTGAATCACACCTCAATACCGTGGCGGAGGTGATCAATCATCGTCAGAAGAAACAACTTGGATTGCCAAAAATTGCGATTGTGGCTCCAGACGGCAGACAAGGCATGGTTGAACATTGCCAACAATTGGCAGATGCCAAGATTCCATTCATCTTTGATCCAGGCCAAGGTTTGCCGATGTTTGATGGTCCAGAACTCTTGGCCTTCATTGAGCAAGCCACTTATGTAGCCGTGAATGACTATGAAGGTGAAATGCTGGCTCAAAGGACCGGCTTATCTTTAGAAAAGATTGCGCAACGTGTTTCAGCTTTGATTGTCACCAAGGGTGCCCAAGGTGCAGAAATACATGTCCAAGGTAAGAAAATTGAAATTCCAGTGGTTCCCGTCGAAAAAGCGATTGACCCAACTGGTTGTGGCGATGCTTTTAGGGCCGGACTGCTCTTCGGTATCGAACAAAGTTTTGATTGGGAAATCACCGGCCGCTTAGCAAGCCTGATGGGTTCCATCAAAATTGCCAGCCAAGGCCCCCAAAATCATTGCCCATCTCAAGAAGCTATTCAAATGCAGTTCAAGCAGGCATTTGGCTACAACTACTAATTACCTAGCTAGTCTTAGGTCTTACCAAAGAAAAAACCCGCTAAGGCGTTAAGCTCTAGCGGGTTTGATTCCCTCTGGGAACCAGTCCCTAATAAATTAAGGACGAGAACCTGTTGGGAAAGGCCAAGCAGCAGCCGGATTTAAAACTGTCTTTGCTGATGAAGCAGGAGCAGCTTTAGCAGCCGGCTTTTTAGCAGCAGGCTTACTTACTTTTTTTTTACCGCTTTTTTAGCAGCTTTTTTTGCAGCAGGCTTCTTAGCAGCAGCTTTTTTCTTAGCAGCAGGCTTTTTAGCAGCAGCTTTCTTAGCAGCAGGCTTCTTAGCAGCTACTTTTTTCTTAGCAGCAGGCTTTTTAGCAGCAGCTTTCTTAGCAGCTGGTTTCTTTGCAGCTACTTTTTTAGCAGCTGGTTTCTTTGCAGCAGGTTTTTTCTTGGCAGTTGCCATATTAAACTCCTTCACGTGAGAGTGATTTACAAATACTACTGATTAAAGAAACCCGACCACACCAACTTCGTGTGAGCGAGCCATTCATCGGCGCGCCACTCACTACACGTCGCACGCTAATGAATCTTGGAAAAAAAGCCGTGACCTCTGCAGGTGACGGCTTTTTAAATAAATTAGAAGAATGTTTAAAACTGTCTAAAGAAATAGAAGACAACTCACTCTGATAACTCAGAGTTTTCGGTTTTAATCCGTGTTGTTGGCGACTACTTATCAACAGTTTTTTCTCCTAGTGCTTTCATAACTTTCGTGATAGTACAACTTAAGAGATGCGTTGTCATTAATTATTTTAAAAAAAATTTACTCCCAGTTCAACGCACCACCAGTTTGATATTCAATAACGCGAGTTTCAAAGAAGTTTCTTTCCTTCTTCAAGTCGATCATTTCACTCATCCATGGGAAAGGATTCTCTTCGTTCGGGAACATTGCCTCAAGACCAATTTGCATGCAACGGCGGTTACAAATGTAGCGCAAATAACCTTTGAACATTGGCGCGTTCAAACCTAGAACCCCTCTAGGCATGGTGTCTTCAGCGTAGCGGTACTCCAACTCAACCGCTTTTTCGAACAGACCGCGCAACTCTTCTTTGAACTCTGAAGTCCACAAATGTGGGTTTTCCAACTTGATCTGGTTGATCATGTCGATACCAAAGTTGCAATGTAATGACTCATCACGCAAGATGTACTGATACTGCTCTGCAGCACCGGTCATCTTGTTTTGACGGCCCATCGCCAAAATTTGCGTAAAACCAACATAGAAGAACAAACCTTCCATGATGCAAGCGAACACAATCAATGAGCGCAATAGCTTCTGGTCGTTCTCAGGAGTGCCTGTCTTGAATGATGGATCAGTCAAAACATCGATGAATGGGATCAAAAACTCATCTTTGTCGCGAATTGACTTCACTTCGTGGTACGCATTGAAGATTTCAGCCTGATCTAGACCCAAAGATTCCACAATGTATTGGTAGGCATGGGTATGGATCGCCTCTTCAAAAGCTTGACGCAACAAATACTGGCGGCATTCTGGGGCTGTGATCTGACGATAAGTGCCCAAAACAATGTTATTAGCAGCCAATGAGTCAGCTGTCACAAAGAAACCAAGATTGCGCATGATGATGCGGCGCTCATCTTCAGTCAGACCATTAGGGTCTTTCCAAAGAGCAATGTCTCGAGTCATATTGATTTCTTGAGGCATCCAGTGGTTTGCGCAACCCGCCAAATACTTTTCCCAAGCCCATTTATATTTAAATGGCACCAATTGGTTCACATCGGTTGAACCATTGATGATGCGCTTGTCAGCCACGTTCACGCGGCGAGCAGCAGCATCTTCTGGGTCAATCGTTGCTGAAGGCGCTGATGCTGATGACATTGGCATCGGCATTGGGCGATTTGGCAAGGGGCTGTTTTCTGCAGCAACGGATGGATTCATTACTGGAGCTGCTTTTGCAACTGGTGTTGCGGCCGTCTCTTCTTCCCAATTCAACATGATGTGTTCTCCAAATTCTTTTTAAATTGCATTTTTATAATCATTAATATACGACTTATTGGCAAGCTTCGCATTCGTCAAAGCCAGCATCTCCTGGGCGCATCGTGCAAACCGGACCGTCTGCTTCAGCAGCTGCAGCAGCAGCCGCTGCCAAAGTTGGATCACCATTCGATACTGAGTTCAAAGCGCCGCCTTTAACAGTTGATTTCTCAACGTGGGTGGCTGAAATCGTGCGCAAGTAGTATGTTGTTTTTAAACCACGTAACCAAGCCAGCTTGTACGTGTCATCCAACTTCTTACCAGATGCGCCAGCCATGTAAATGTTCAATGACTGAGCTTGGTCGATCCATTTTTGACGACGTGAGGCAGCTTCAACCAACCACTGAGGCTCAACTTCAAACGCTGTTGCGTACAAATCACGCAAATCTTGAGGAATACGATCGATTTTTGACAATGAGCCGTCAAAGTACTTCAGGTCGGCAATCATCACCTCATCCCACAAACCGCGAGCCTTTAGATCACGAACCAAATAGTCGTTCACCACTGTGAATTCACCTGAAAGGTTAGATTTCACGAAAAGGTTCTGATAAGTTGGCTCGATACAGGCTGAAACACCAATGATGTTAGAAATTGTGGCTGTTGGCGCAATCGCCACACAGTTTGAATTGCGCATACCGAACTGCTTGATACGGTTGCGAACTGGTGTCCAATCCAACTTAGAAGACATATCCACTTCAACGTAGCCACCGCGCTGCTCAGCCAATAATTTGACTGAATCCTGTGGCAGGATGCCGCGATCCCACAAAGAACCCTTGTAAGTCTCGTAAGTGCCGCGCTCTTCGGCCAACTCTGTTGAGGCCAAGTAAGCGTAGTAGCAAACAGCTTCCATGGATTCATCAGCGAATTGAACCGCTGCATCGCTGGCGTAAGGAATGCGCAACATGTGCAAGCAATCCTGGAATCCCATGATGCCCATACCAACTGGACGATGCTTCATGTTTGAGTTACGGGCTTTAGCCACCGCGTAATAGTTGATATCAATCACGTTATCCAACATGCGCATCGCTGTGCGGATGGTTTTTTGTAGTTTCTCGTGATCAAGTACCAAATTGCCACTGGCATCGGTCTTCAAATGAACAGCCAAGTTCACTGAACCCAAGTTACAAACAGCGATTTCTGTTTCATTGGTGTTCAAAGTGATTTCTGTACACAAGTTTGATGAGTGAACCACGCCCACGTGTTGCTGAGGGCTGCGAACGTTACATGGATCCTTGAAAGTGATCCATGGGTGACCTGTTTCAAACAACATGCCCAACATCTTGCGCCACATATCCAAGGCATTGACCTTCTTGAATGGCTTGATTTCACCATTGGCAGCTTTTTGCTCGTAGGCCAAATAAGCTTTTTCGAACTCCAAACCAAACTTATCGTGCAAATCTGGGCAAGTTGATGGTGTGAACAATGTCCACTCACCTTTTTCCATCACACGCTTCATGAATAAGTCTGGAATCCAGTTAGCAGTATTCATGTCATGCGTGCGGCGGCGATCATCACCCGTGTTCTTACGCAACTCTAGGAACTCTTCCACGTCTAAGTGCCAAGTCTCCAAATATGCGCAAACCGCGCCCTTGCGCTTACCACCTTGGTTCACTGCAACGGCTGTGTCGTTCACTACCTTCAAGAAAGGCACAACACCTTGAGATTTACCGTTGGTACCTTTGATATGGCTGCCCAAAGAACGCACATTCGTCCAATCGTTACCCAAACCACCAGCAAACTTAGACAACAAAGCGTTTTCTTTCAAACCTTCGTAGATACCATCCAAATCATCTGGAATTGTTGTGAGGTAGCAGCTAGACAACTGTGAGCGCAATGTGGCTGAGTTGAACAATGTTGGGGTGCTGGACATGAAATCAAATGTTGACAAGATTTCATAGAACTCAATCGCACGATCTTCACGATTCACTTCATTCAAGGCCAAGCCCATCGCCACACGCATGAAGAATGCCTGAGGCATTTCAATGCGGTGATCTTCAATGTGCAAGAAATAACGGTCATACAAAGTCTGCAAGCCCAAATAGTTGAACTGCAAATCACGATCAGCTTTCAGAGCGGCGCCCAACTTGACCAAGTCATAAGTCAATAAACGCTTGTCTAACAACTCTGCATCCACGCCTTGCTTGATAAATTGTGGGAAGTAGTTGATGTATTCAGCAGCCATGGCACCTTGCGGCACTTCACGGCCTAAAATTTCTTTACGGATGGTGTGCATCAAAATACGTGCAGTCACCTGGCTGTAGGCTGGATCGTTTTCAATCCATGTGCGTGACGCCAAAATAGCTGAGTCATACACCTGAGCCATTGGAACGCCTTCGTACAAACCTTTGATGGTTTCTTTGATGATTGGCTCTGCATTCACGGCATTACCTAAACCTTCGCAAGCAGCCTGAATCACCATTTGCAATGCAACCATGTCCAATGGCTTGATCACACCATTGTCACTCACGTTAATTCCTGGGTGATCAACGATTGGAGCTACTGGCTGAGCGGCCACTTGTGCTGCACGCTCTTGATTGCGCTTTTCACGATAAAGCACATAAGCACGCGCCACATTGTGTTCACCACTGCGCATCAAAGCCAATTCAACTTGATCTTGAATATCTTCAATGTGGAAAGTTCCACCATTAGGACGGCTGCGCAATAAAGCGCGCACAACTACTTGAGTCAATTGCTCTACTTGCTCGCGCACTCGCGCAGATGCTGCACCTTGACCACCGTTAACCGCTAAAAATGCTTTGGTAACTGCGATTGCAATTTTTGATGGTTCAAACGATACAACTGAACCATTGCGACGAATGATTTTGTAATCGCTTAATTGAGTTGCTTGGGTACCACCGACACCACCGGCCACAAAGCCTTCTGAAGGGCTTTGACTAACTTGACCAGTTGATTGGCCAGAGAATGGATTGGATGTTTGGCCAGAAACTTGTGGGTCTGCGTAGGTCATTCGAACTCCCTTATCTATCTATATATATGCTGTCTCTTATACACATCTCCGAGCCCACGAGACAGGCAGA
>CALMBU010000142.1 GCA_937863045.1 uncultured Polynucleobacter sp.
AAAATCGATGGCTGCTTTTCCATAAGGCGCCATATCTGGCTTTGCAATAGCAATCTTGTTTGTATCATCAATTACTTTCTTCAACTCAACTGGGTTGAGACTAAGCTTCATCTTTCTTGATTTGTGCGCAATCAATGCCAGGCGTCCAATCGCATAAACCTTGCCCTCATCCACCGTTAAACCCTGACGATGCAAGGCCATCGGAAAACCCTCATCAGCAGAAATAAATAAATTAAATGGTGCGCCCTGTTGTATTTGCCGAGCAAAGTTACCAGAAGAGCCATAAATGATTCTGAGGTCTTGCCCGCCTGCCATTTTGTATTGTTGATAAATCTCATCCATGGCTGGCTTCATATTGGCAGCAACCACCACCGTTGCCTGCTGAGCATTCACCAAAGAAGCAAAGAAAACCGTTACCACCGATAAGAGTATCTTTGACAAAAACAATCTTTTAATCATGATGGCTACAGATAACTTAATGGGTAGAAACTACTCACCCTTGTAATTGCCAACATCAATGCCCAATGCTTTGAGTTTTCTGTAAAGGTGTGTTCTCTCAAGACCAGTCTTTTCAGCCACGCGCGTCATGCTGCCTGAAGCTTGATTGAGGTGGTACTCAAAATAAGCCTTTTCAAATAAATCTCTGGCTTCTCTTAATGGCAGATCGATGTAACTTAAATTGAATTCGGCTTGATTGGTTTCAGCTTCTTCGACAATGAATTCTTCAATTCTGCTACTGACTTGTATGGATCCATCGGCCCTGATATCAGTTGTTTTGGTTTCAACAACAAACAGCTCTTTGGGTGGTGCCTTCTGCAAGGCTTGCTCAACTGTTTTTAATAACTTTTGTAGTGCAATGGGTTTTTCTAAAAAGTTAACCGCACCAATTCTGGTGGCCTCCACCGCTGTATCAATCGTGGCATGCCCAGACATCATCACCACCGGCATCGTCAGCTGACCATTATTCGACCACTCTTTTAAAAGAGTCACGCCATCAACATCCGGCATCCATATGTCTAAGAGAACCAAATCAGGCTCAAGATTTTCTCGGGCTTTTCTGGCTTCATCTGCGTTCTGCGCAGAAACCACAGAGTGCCCCTCATCCGTTAGGATTTCATTGAGCAGCTCTCTGATACCCATTTCGTCGTCAACAACTAAGATACTTGCCATAACTAACTTTGCTTTACCAGTTGGTTGAAATAAATAGACACCTCAGCACCAATGGTCTGATTGTCTTCCATGCGATTGCGTAATTCAATTCTTGCGCCATGCTCATCCACGATTTTTTTCACCGTAGCAAGACCTAAGCCAGTGCCCTTTATCTTGGTGGTCACATAAGGCTCAAAAGCACGGCTTAAAATTCTTGGGGCAAAACCTGTGCCCGCATCCGAAATGCTCAACTTAACAATGCCCTTACCAAGCTTATCAATCTCATTTGAATCTGGGTATGGCAAGAACTCTGTTTTCACCAAAATTGAAAATTCACCTTTATTGGCCTCAACACTGGCATCTAAACCGTTTTGAATCAGGTTATGAATCACCTGACGAATTTGCATCGCATCTGCCATGATCATTGGGCACGCTTGATCAAGATCTGCGCGCACTGGGGTGCCGCCGTACAAACCCAAGACATCAAGCACCAAATCATTGATTGATAACTCTTGTAACTGCGCTTCTGGAGTTTTAGCAAAATCTCTGAAGTCATTCACCATTTGTTTCATGGCTTCAACTTGAGTGATGATCGTGGTTGTGCTGCGCTCAAGAAAATCTTGTTGCTGGGGATCTAAATGATCTTTTAATTTCAGCTGAATTCTCTCGGCAGACAATTGAATCGGCGTTAAAGGATTCTTGATTTCATGAGCCAAGCGTCTTGCCACATCACCCCATGCAATCGAGCGCTGAGCCGTGATCACCTCTGAAATGTCATCAAACACCACAATGAACAGACCGCTTGGCAAATGGGTGCCACGCACCAACAAGGTAATGCCATGCTCATGCTGCGAATCTATATGGCTGGATGCATCTAAGATAATTTGTTTTTGCCAATGATCATTGGGGTCACTGCTAGAAATCTCGTGGGTGCTGAATGCATCTTTGATCGCAGCCTCAAACTCTTGCAAGCGTGGAATGCCGCCCAAGCTCTTACCAATCAGCTGATCTAAGGGGGTGCCAAAAATTCTGGAGGCACCCGCATTCGAAACCACCAATTTGAATTCAGCATCTAGAACACAAACCCCGGCAGTTAAATTAGATAAAACACTTTCAGAGAAGGTTTTGGAATCTTCTAATAAATTTCTGGCCTCCAATAACTGTCTGGTCATCACATTGAATTGCTTCGTCAATAAACCAAGCTCATCTCCGGTGTTCAGTTCTGGCTTTGGAGATAAATCCCCCTCTGCAACTGCTTTGGTACCCTTGAGCAACATGATCAAGGGCGTCGCGAGCTGGCGGCCCAGCAACAATGCCAAGGCCATGGCAATGAACAGGGCTAAGAATAAAGTGATCGTGAGGGTGCCGATATACATCTTTCGCAAGCCTGAGCGACCAAGCGCTTTCTCTTGATACTCGATATACGCACTCTGAACAGCCAAAGCATTATTACTAAGACTTTCTGGCATATTTTTAACCAACAACAAATACCTGTCTTCTGACTGTGCGCGCAAATTAAATCCGCCCAAACTAGCGGCAGCAAGACCATCGATTGGAATTAACAACTTGATTGTGTAAGTCTTTTTAGAAAGATCTGGGTTTGGTTCATCTATCTGCGTGAAATATCCCAATGACTTTGCTTGTTGCAACTTGTCAGCTTGCGACATCTCAGAAACAGCGGAATTTAAACTAAGTCCCGCACTGGCGACAACCTTGGAACCCAGTCCAAATAGGGTTATTTCTTCAAGACTGTTTTGTTCGCGCTGTCTGGATAACAAGAGGGTAAGGGCGCCTTCGCCAGAGGCCCGAGAGGTCGCTTGAACCTGATTCGCAATCTCTCGGCCCTTGCTCAATAAATCTGTACGAGAAATATCAATCGATGTTCTGCCTAATTGCAGGCCAGCCTCTAAGGCGCGCTCAACCTTGACGTCAAACCAAGACTCGATACTGCGAGACACAAACTGTAAAGAAACGCCGTAGAGGATCGCGCCCGGTAGAACGCCGACCAAGGCAAAAAACATGGCTAACTTTGCAATCAGTCTTGAGCCAAAGTACTTTTGACGCAAGCGCATCGCCAAATTAAAAACCAGGGCAATGATCACCAACAAAAACAAAAGGCCAATTAGTACATTGGCGGCATATAGCAAAGCAAAATATTGATCAAAGAAAGAAGTGTTGGCCGAGGCAAAAGCCAAGAGCAACAATAGAATAAGCGCCAAAAACACGACGACGCCAATTAGAAATGGCTTAGCCAATAATCTCATCATGGCTGAGCCCCAGTTGATTGGGGATTAGTCTGTGGCTTTGCTTGTGCCGCTGGTGCTGGTGCCGTTGGTATGAACTGAAAACGATACCAATCGCTTTGCAAATTCCAAGACTTGGAATTGATTGCATTTACCTGAAAGGGCTTTGCCAATTGATTGCTGTCCAAGCGCAAGCGCAGCGCCGCTTGATAAGTCTGCTTTGATTCAATCGCAGCCGGGTCTATCACCACCCAGTCCTCAATTGTTTTAACGGCCGCCAAGGCTTGCTTCAATGTGGCTGCAGTCAAACTAAAAGTGCCCAGAGTCACTCGATATTGATTGGTTAGCGCCTGATAGGATATTTTTGAAACACGCTGAACATCCACAACTTTGGCATCTAACCAGTACCATCTTTTTTTGGTTAACTGAAACTCAGTCACAAAATGAAGCGTCACCCCTTTTTTAACCAATTGCTCAAGAGCAGGACTGAGCTCTAATTGAACATCTGCATTCAACGCCCATGATTTTTCAAGGGGGGTCAAACTAACATTGCTGAAATTAATTTCATTGGCATGCGCAAAACTGACCGTTGCGGTCAGAAAAAAAATCTTGGCAATCCAATTGAATAGTCCGCGCATGCTTAATGTTAATTTGAAGCTTTCATTTTTTAAAAAGCGCATAAAAAAATCCATCGTGCTGCTTTGATGGCAAAAGCTGTCCAGGGGCCTTTAATCTCATCGCATCTGGCATAGCATTTAACCACCACTTGGCCTGCAGCTCTCCCTCATCAGGAAACACTGAGCAAGTGACATATAGTAACTTACCGCCTGGCTTTAACAAGCCCCAAAGGGCTGTGAGGATTTTGCGTTGTGCCACCTGGAGATTCTTGATGTCGCCCTCTTGGCGCAAATAGGTGATATCGGGGTGTCGCCTCACAATCCCCGAAGCAGAACACGGCACATCTGCCACGATCGCATCGTACAACTCACCACCAAACCATTCTTTTGGGGTTGATGCATCACCAATGATGATGTGCCCGCCCTTGAGTTTTAAACGGTTAAAGTTTTCCTCAATTCTTTTTGCTCTTAATGCATCGATCTCAAGAGCATCCAAATGAATATCGTACTTTTCTAAAAAATGTGCGGCCTTACCGCCGGGTGCTGCACATGCATCAAGCACTCTTTGACCTGGCGTAAGCTTCAGTAACTCTGCCGCTATTTGTGCACCAGCATCCTGAACCGAACAAGCGCCCTCAAAAAAACCGGGAATCTGCGCCACAGGTATTGGATTTTTTAGCTCAATAGCATGCGATAGCTTTTGCCCGTCAACTGCAGCAATCACTTGATACTCAATGCCGCCCTTGCTTAAATCATCCAAGTATTTTTGAAGGCCCGCTTCATCCTTCAGATATCGATGATTTAAACGAAGTGTTAACGGCGGCTTTTCTTTTGATGCCGCCAGAATATTCAGATGTTGTTCTGGGTACGCGTACTTTAATTTTCTTGACCACCACTCTGGATAAGAAGGATGTTGTTCTTCGGGTATTTCTTGATAAAGCTTTTCATTTCTGAGGGCTCTGCGCAATACTGCATTGATCAACCCCCTGGCAAAGCCAAGATTGCTATCTAAGCTTGTAGCGTTCACCGCCTCATTCACCAAGGTGTGCGTGGCATACATGGGCTCACTATTTTTTTCTGGTAACAAAGCGATGGCAGCCCATAATAAATAAAGGGTTAAGCCCGGTGGAGTTTTTTGAACATACTGATTTAAAACTTCCTGAGCCCAAAACCCTCTTCTAAGAGCTTGAAAAGCAATGCTCTGAACAGCGGGTCTTAGGTCTGGAGATGTTCCTTGAAGGGCCAGGGTCAGCGAGGTTCCGTTTTGAACGTCTTGCAATACCTTGGCAGATGCAAACAGTGCTTTTGAAAGGCTGACGCCCTGTGGTTTGATATCAGCCAGGGTACGTTCCCGTTCTTGCCATTTGCATCAAACGGGCAACTCGCTCTTCAGTTGGTGGATGGGTTGAAAACAAGCCCGCTAAACCACCGCCGGAAAGAGGGCTCATGATCATCATTTGGGCAGTTTCAGGATGCCTCTCAACAGCATCAAAATGTTGACCGCTTGCTACTCGGTGAATCTTATCCAAGGCCATGGCCAAAGCCTCTGGATCATTACAAATTTCTGCGCCGCCTCGATCGGCTTCATATTCACGTGCTCGAGAAATTGCCATTTGAATCAAGCTGGCCGCCAAAGGCGCCAAGATAGCCACCAAGATGCTTGCCATCGGATTGCCTGGACGACCATCTGAATTTCTGCCGCCAAAGAACATTGCAAAGTTTGCAAGTGCAGATAATGCGCCGGCCATGGTGGCTGAAATGGTTGAAATCAAAATATCGCGATGCTTGACGTGCGCTAGTTCATGAGCCATGACCCCGCGAATTTCTCGCTCGGACAACACTCTCAAAATACCCGTGGTTGCAGCAACCGCAGAATTTTGAGGATTGCGGCCAGTGGCAAAAGCATTTGGAGAGTCTTCCTCAATCAAATACACCTTTGGCATTGGTAGCTCGGCCCTTTGGGCTAAATCACGCACCATGCGATAAAAATGTGGCGCCGTCACTTCATCAACCTCTTTGGCGTTCATCATTTTCAAGACCATTTTGTCTGAGAACCAATAGCTGAAGAAGTTCATGCCAAAAGCTAAAAGCAAGGCTATCAACATCCCCTCCTCGCCGCCAATCATTCCGCCCACGATGACGAAGAGTCCTGTGATGCCGGCCATTAACACGGCTGTCTTGAACCAATTAAACATCTTTAAAATCCTTCTTGAAAACAGATTTAGAAATTCTAAAATTAATACACTTCACTAGCATACCCCTCTTAATTGTTGATTATCGCTCGGGGTTGTTAATTCAGCACTTGGCCAGGCTTCCAGCCCAAAGTCTGGGCAAGCTGTGACGCTGACATTTTTTTACCGCCAGCCCTTTGTAATTCAGTCAATAAAAGGCTACCTTTTCCGCCAGCCAACTGCACGCCATCTTGGGTGATGTTAATGATCTTTCCTGGCTGGCCCCGCAACTGATCATCTATTAGAGAGCTGCGCCAAACTTTGATCACAGATTCACCATCAAGCAGGGTTGCACCCGGGAAAGGATTAAAAGCCCTGATTTTTAAATCTATTGCTTTGGCATCTTTTTGCCAATCGATCTTTGCCTCATCCTTCATGATCTTATGGGCATAGGTGATGCCTTCATCTGCTTGAGGTACAGACTTCAAATTTCGCTCTTGTGCAAATTGACCCAAGGTTTCCACAATCATCATGGCACCCATCTTTGCCAATGAATCATGCAGCGTTCCGGTTGTTTCGTTGGCAGCAATTGGCATTTTGTTCATTGCAATCACTGCACCGGTATCCAAGCCCAAATCCATTTGCATGATCGCAATCCCAGTCTCAAGATCACCAGCTTCAATCGCTCTGTGAATTGGGGCAGCCCCACGCCAGCGCGGCAATAAAGAAGCATGAATATTCAGACACCCAGCTCGGCCAGCTTGCTCTGCGATGGTAAAAACTTCTTGGGGCAGAATCAAACCATAAGCAGCCACCACCATCACATCAAAATCTAACGCCTGCAAACGACTTAGGGCCTCTTGCGCTTCAGCGCCATAAGAACCACTCACCTTGAGCGAAGTCGGTTGCATCACTGGAAAATTCTTTTCTAAGGCCAACTCTTTGACTGGGCTGGCATGTAACTGCATGCCTCGACCAGCAGGCCTGTCAGGTTGAGTCATCACCATCACCACTTCATGCCCTGCATGAACAATCGCCTCTAATGCAACTCTGGCAAATTCAGGGGTTCCTGCAAAAACAACCTTCAACATTAAAGGACGCCCGCTTTTGTTTTCTTTTTCAGTTTGCCGGCAATTCTCATGCGCTTTAATGATGACAAGTACTCAACAAACACTTTGCCCTTGAGGTGATCCATTTCATGCTGGATACAAACTGCCAACAAGCCATCAGCATGTATTTCAAATGGCTTGCCTTCTAAATTCAATGCACGAATTTTTACCTCGGATGGGCGCAGAACCTCATCAAAAAAATCTGGCACGGATAAACATCCTTCTTGCCAAACTTTCTTTTCTTCACTGCTCCAAATAATTTCTGGGTTGATGAATACTTGTAGCTGATCTCTCTCATCGGATAAATCAATCACGATGATCTGTTGATGAACATTCACCTGCGTAGCGGCCAATCCGATGCCGGGGGCTTCATACATGGTTTGAGCCATATCAGCCACCAATTTGCGAACAGCCTCATTCACCGCCACAACCGGTTTTGCAACCGTGTGTAAGCGAGGGTCTGGATAACAAAGAATAGGTAATGCAGCCATTTCAGAAAATTCTTACAAATAAGTTCAGGGTTGTCTGATAGTTGAACCAATCTTAATTCATAGACTTCATGTCTATGAGCTCAATTATCACCGTTAAACAATCACACTCCTATTATCCAAGGAGATTGCTGGATTTGCCTGATGCCCCTCAAGAAATTTACTGCGTGGGCAATCTGGAAGCATTAAAAATCGCTGGCCTTGGTATCGTTGGCTCTCGTCAAGCCTCCAGAGAAGGCATGACAACGGCCTCTTATTTTGCCAAGGCTGCGGTTGATCGAGGCTTACTTGTCGTCTCTGGGCTGGCCGAGGGCATCGACTCTGCAGCCCACCTGGGAGCTCTGCAAGCCCAGGCACGGCTATCAACCATCGCCGTTTGTGGCACCAGCTTAGATCGTTGCTACCCCAGCAAGAACCAAGCCCTATTTCAAATCATTGCTCGTCAAGGCTTGCTAATTTCAGAGTATCCCCCTGGCACCATCATCAAACCCCACTTCTTTAGGCAAAGAAATCGGCTGATTGCCGCTCTGTCACTAGGGGTATTGGTGGTTGAGGCGGCAACTCGATCAGGGTCTTTGACAACAGCAAAATATGCCAATGATTTAGGGCGCGAGGTATTTGCAATCCCTCATTCAATACACCAACCCCAAGCCATGGGGTGTCACGAGCTCATCAAAGAGGGTGCCAAGCTGGTGGCAGAGCCTGAAGATATATTTGAAGAATTAAGGTTTTTTCAAAAATAATCTATATAAATCATAGACTAAGGACTGGTCATTGACATGGGTTTTCTTAATTATTTCCTTCTTTTGCATTTATCGGTTAATAATGAAAAAAGGAAATTCATTTAATTAGACCCATTGGGGAAGCTGTCACGTGGCAAAAACAACTGCTCAAACTGGACCTTTTAAGGCCTTAATCATTGCCGAAAAACCATCGGTTGCGGCGGATATTGCTCGCGCACTCGGCGGATTCACAAAACACGAGGATTACTTTGAAAGTGATCAGTTTGTTGTTTCGTCTGCGGTTGGACATCTTCTTGAAATAGCTGCTCCGGATGCCTACGAAGTTAAAAGAGGTAAATGGTCGTTTGCTAACTTACCAGTGATTCCACCCCACTTTGACCTTCGTCCGATTGCTAAAACAGAAGCTCGCTTAAAGGTGTTACAAAAACTGATCAAGCGCAAAGACATCAACCGCTTGATCAACGCATGTGACGCGGGGCGAGAGGGTGAACTAATTTTCCGCCTGATCGCTCAACACACCAAGGCCACGCAAAAAGTTGAGCGGCTGTGGCTTCAGTCAATGACGCCTCAAGCCATTAAAGATGGTTTCGGTAAATTGCGCAGTGATGAAGAGTTGCTCAATCTTGCGAATGCAGCGCGTTGTCGCTCAGAGTCTGATTGGTTGATTGGTATCAATGGCACGCGCGCCATGACTGCCTTTAATAGTAAAAGTGGTGGCTTCTTTTTAACTACTGTAGGACGCGTGCAAACGCCCACTCTTTCAATCGTGGTTGAAAGAGAAGAGCTGATCAGAAAATTTATCTCTCGAGATTATTGGGAAGTCACGGCTGAATTCATTTGTGCAGCAGGCATTTATCAAGGCAAATGGTTTGATCCAAAGTTTAAAAAAGACTCTAAAGATGCCAATGCAGATCCTGAGAAAAAAGACAGTCGCTTATGGAGTGAGGCTGCTGCTGCAAGTATTGTTGCTGCTTGTCACGATAAAGCCGGCAAGGTCCGTGAAGAATCAAAGCCCAGCTCTCAGGCGGCACCGCAGCTTTTTGATTTAACCAGCTTGCAACGTGAAGCGAACGCTAGGTTTGGCTTCTCTGCTAAAAACACTTTGGGCTTAGCGCAAGCTCTGTATGAAAGACACAAGGTTCTTACTTACCCAAGAACGGATTCGCGCGCATTGCCAGAGGACTATCTTCCAACAGTCACCAGCACCCTAGAAATGCTGGCCGAAAGTTCAGATAACTACTATCCGCATGCAGCGCAAATCTTGAATAATTCTTGGGTAAAACCCAATAAGAAGATTTTTGATAACAGCAAAATTTCTGATCACTTTGCGATCATCCCAACTCTTCAGGCTCCTAAAAACCTGTCTGAGCCAGAACAAAAACTTTATGACTTGGTGGTTCGTCGCTTCATGGCGATCTTTTTCCCGTCCGCTGAATTCAAGGTCACCACTCGCATCACCGAGGTAAATGGCCATCAATTTAAAACGGATGGCAAGATTTTGATCAACCCAGGTTGGTTGGCGGTTTACGGAAAATCATCACAGGATGACAAAGAGCTTGTCGTGGTTGGCGAGAATGAAAAAGTTCAGACTGAGTCGGTCAAGCCAAACCCATTGAAAACAAAACCTCCTGCACGCTATACCGAGGCAACGCTCTTGTCTGCCATGGAGGGTGCCGGCAAACTCATTGATGACGAAGACTTTAGAGAGGCGATGTCTGAGAAAGGTCTTGGTACTCCAGCCACC
>CALMBU010000143.1 GCA_937863045.1 uncultured Polynucleobacter sp.
GAAAACGTGTGTATCACCGCAATGCCAAAAAGTGTTGTGGCGATAATTTGTAAGGTAGTTGGGTTCATGAAAAGCCTTGAGTGTTCAAATCGATAACGGCTCTATTGTAAGCCACTGAAATCACCCAAAATCCACATATAAACTAGGTAAATAACAGTTTCTTGATGCTTCATTGCCAAGATCAGGTGAAATTTTAGTTTGGGCTGATTGCCCTAAGGCTTTTTCAATGAGGCTCGCATCCATCGATTCATGCTGCGAGAGGGGGAAATTGGTGGCGAATCAGGGATTCGAACCCCGGACCTGCGGATTATGATTCCGTCGCTCTAACCGGCTGAGCTAATTCGCCAAAGACCGAAAGTATAGCTTATTTTGCTAATTTCACCTAGCCAAGGGGTGTTTAAGCCAATGGAGCAGCATTTAAGGCTGGATCAGCAAAATGCTGAAACCACCATAAACCCCAAGCCACCAGCGCCAGACCATGCAGCAACTCTTTTGAGCTTGTGTTTTGATAGTGGGCGATAAAAATCTTCTCTGGAGGCATAGAGTGAATCCAGTATTTCTTTCGGACTGTTTTGTTTGATGAATAGTTCTGTGACAACTCGATCAATTCTGAGGAAAGGTTTAAATAGTCCTTTGCCATTGAAGAGATACTCAAACCAACCTTTTTGCTTGATTCTGTTTTGAGAAAACTCAATTTGATCGGGCTGAATTGAAGAGATATTCTCAGAAGGTTGAGCCTTCTTTTTAAACAAGACTTTTAAATTTCCCTGGTCTTCCACTTTGACCACTTCAAAATACTGGCTTGCTGCGCATGCAAGTGTGAACTTTGAGTAATAAAAAAGATGTGCTTTGAAGTAAATGTTGTGTGGTGATGCATCGGCTTGAAAAATATTTGGAACCTCGATGAATAAATAGCCACCATCTTTGATACTTGAATGCAACTTTTTCATCACTTCTAAAGGTTTTGCCATGTGTTCAAACACGTGAAACAGTGTCACGATGTCTGCTGAGGAATCCTGAACGTCTGACAGCATGGCTGTTTTAACTTCAACGCCGTATTGCTCTTTAGAAAATGTTGAGTAACCAAGATTTGGTTCTATTCCTTTAGACTGAAGACCTCTTTTTTGTGCCATGTACACAAATTCACCACCACCTGCGCCAATATCCAAAAGCACTTGATTGGATAGTGGAATGTATGACTCAAGAAATTTAATTCGATCTAATGCGGTCATGCCTGCGCGACGCACATACTTTGGCTTGGGTGAATAAGTACTTTTATAGTCTTGGCGGTAATTATGAGAATAGTAGATTTTTAATTCTTCATCAGAAGGAATCTCAGCTTGCTGAACAAGGCTGCAGTTCTTGCAGAATGCAATGGCCAGCGGCGACTTACTCTTCACATCATTTTGAAGATTGGTCTGTAAGTTTGTTGAGCTACATAACTGACAAGCAGAGGTCATAAGTCACCATTGATTTTTTGTAAAAAAATATTAAGAAGTTTCAGCTAAGGGTAAATTGATCAGCAGGTTTTGTGGCTTGAACTTTAGGCACTTATCGATGTCATGAGCCATGGCTAGATAGATAGGCTTACCGGCAATTTCTGGCAGCATGCGACCTTTGTCAACAAATTCCAACTTAAATAAACACAAGACTTGTGCTAATTTTGAGTTGTCCACTGTTTCGCCGTTATAAAGAGCATTCAAAATTTCAGTGGCATTCACGTCAAGGCCAATGTGCCAAGACCACTTAGAGTCTGAGATTTGGCCTTGAGGAGTGATCGTGACTTTTGTGCCGTGGAAGTGGAAGATCCACTTTTCAAGAAGTCTGCTAAGGGCTGCAGCACCATCTTGGTCATAGTTGAGTTGTAGAACAAAGTCATGCGCTTCATCACGTTCCCAGTAGTCATCAGCGTTGTCTTTGATCAAAACATCTAGATCAATGCTTCTGAGGGGCGCTGAATTTTGTTTGAGTAATTCACCAATGCTGCCAAAGCCACCGGTTTCAGCAAATTTTTCAACCGTGATTTGATCGGCTGACATGATGTGACCATCTTCGAGGATGGTGATCTTTTGCATTCTGAATAAAAGCTCTGCAGCTCTTGCTTCAATAGCGCTTGGATTTTCACCTAAGAGATGTTGGCAAAGTATTTGGGTTAATTGATCAACAAAGAGCGGTGGAACATCAACGCCGTCGCCTTGAAATAATCCTAAGTAAAAATTCTCTAATGTGGGTGCTTGTACTAATTTATCTCTGAAGCGCAACCAGATTTCGTAGTTAACCTGAATATCAGGATCTTGCATTTTTTTGATTTCAGCAGGATCAACTGTTGCTCTTGGAGTATCTGTGAGTAATTGATGGATTTTTTGCTCTTGCGCGCAAGATTCTGGAATCAGAGCAAGCTCAGGTCTACTCAAATAGGATCTCAAAAAATCATCAGTGATGATGAGTTGTTGATCCTGATTAACAGATAGGAAGTGGTAATTGCTGTTGGGCCAAAATTTACGCATGATGTCTCGTTAGAATGTTTTTAGTATTGTGCAATGAAAATGAAATAGATCCATGAAATTAAGCCATAGACCGCTTCATTTTTAGGGTTAATGTCGGGTTAATTGGTTTTGTTCTTATGACTTTCTTTTCTTTTCATATTGATGCATCTTGTGTGCATATACCCATACTATGGCTAAATAAATCAAGAGTGATCCTTGGGCGCCCCACCAGTAAGTGAAGTTCCAGCCAAAGAAATTAAATCTCAAGGGTTCTGGGGCAAGGCCGACCAACAGCGTTGTCACAAACCAAATGCTCAATAAGATAGCAATCAGGCGTTTATTTTTTGACCATGTTTTCATGGGGTGCCCACTGGAAGATATACACGCATGCATGTTCCATACATAAGCGGAGATTCTTGGTAGATGTTTTCCAAGATCTCCAACTTGCCGCCGTGTTGAGTGGCAATCTCTTTCACGATGGCCAATCCTAAACCACTGCCTTCAATGTCACTGCCTAGCACTCGGTAGAAGCGCTCAAGAACTCGCTGACGTTCTTCTGGAGGAATGCCTGGCCCCGTATCTTTTACTTCGACGATGAGCAATCCCGGTTGATTGGCGTGCCTGACGTCCACGGTCACGGTGCCATTGGGTGGCGTGTATTTGATGGCGTTATCGAGCAAGTTATTGAACAACTCTTTCAACATCACCGGATTGCCATACATTTTGTAAGTTTGTTGATTGGATTCATAACCCAAATCAATGTTCTTTTCCCAGGCAGCAGATAGCCATGTTTTAGTTGCATCCGCCGCTGCTTGCGATAAATCAATCAAAATCTTTTCGCTGAGCTTGTTGGTGTTTTCCATTCTGGCCAGTGACAGTAATTGCTGTACAAGGCGAGTGGCCCTCGTGGAGCTATCGGCAATTTGCTCAAGCGAACGTTGCAACTCCTCAGGACTATTTTCTCTTTGAGCTAATTCTGCTTGCATGCGAAGACCGGCCAAAGGAGTTTTTAATTGATGAGCGGCATCAGCAATGAATCGCTTCTGTGACTGCACAGAATCTTCAAGCTGATACAAAACGTCATTAAAACTAGAAATCAAGGGCATGATTTCTTGTGGGGCGGCGCGTTCCTCAATCGGACTTGTGTCATCCACCAAGCGATTTCTGATTCTGTTTTGTAGGGC
>CALMBU010000144.1 GCA_937863045.1 uncultured Polynucleobacter sp.
CTATACATCGCTTGATCAACAAGTGGCTAAAGCGACCTTGCAAAGCGAGGCTCTTCAAGCCTTGCAAATGATGGGTGAAGCCATCCAGATTGCCAGCACACCAAAAGGATCATCAATCCCAAGACTGATGGTGAAAGACACAGCCTCGATGAGCAATACGCAAGCAGGTCAATTTCAAGTTAGAAAAGGTGCTGCCAGCATGGATGGTTCAGACGCCTTCTTTACCACCAACAAACAAGAAGATATGGACTACCAAGCCTTCTTTGTGCAACAGCAAGGTCACTATGAGCAACGCGATGGAGTTCTGTATATCCAGACCAAAAATAAAAAAGGTCGGCTTCAAAACGATGCATTGATCGCGCATATTCAATCGATGCAACTAGAGGTCGGGATCAAAGAAAACGGCTCGATACAGTGGTATGAACCCTATCAAATCAGTGAGCGAGTCAGCAAAAGAAATCCTCATTGGAAGCAAGTCAAAGCTGTAAAGATTCATTTAAAACTTCAGAAGGGACGCCACTCACTTGAACTGCAAAAAATCTATGCCTTGCGCCATCCATCCTAAAACCCCATCCGGCTTTATTCTGGTCAGTGTGCTGAGCTTCATCCTACTCACCAGTCTTTCAATCGCAGCCATACTCAATATGACCGTTACTCAGATCAGGATCCTAGGCAGCGAGAAATCATATTTAGAGAATTTCAGATTAAGCGAGCAAAAGTTAATCAATGCAGAGAAGTTAATCTCCGAAGGTGTTGATGCTGACCACTTGGTTGGAGTAGAACCCTTTCGACCAAAGAACTTCAGAAGTAAAGCTGGAATCAGTAGTGAGCATTTCAAATTAACTGCTACCACTACTCATCAGCATGGCCAGACAAAACTGCAAAGCATCATCAGGGTCGACTCTCCAAAAGAAAAGCCCTCATCTTCAAAGAAAGCTCCAACACAACCAAGAAAAAATGAAAGAACTGTGCATCGTCTCGAATGGAAAAAGCCATGAGTGCCCAAGCTCTTATATCTACCATCTCAACCAAAATGGGCTTTACATTGTTAGAGGTGCTGATATCTCTTTCCATGCTTGCGGCTATGTCAGCAATTGCTGCCCATTTATACAGTCAACAAATAGCCCACTCACAAATCGATGAGGTCAGTCATGCATTCATTCAAGATGCGCACTTAGCAAGACAACTATCAAGACAAATGGATCAAACGATTACCCTAAAACCCTTGGGTCATTCTGAGTTCAGAGATTGGTCATATGGCTGGGAAATTGTTCAAGGCGCATTTTCTTCTGAGGAGCCACTAAAAACTCTCAAGCAATACCCTTTACAAAGAGGTCATCTAAAAGGTCGCATTCAGGTGGCTCATGAGTTACTGAAAGACAGCCAACAATTCACTGATATGAGCGCCCCCAACAAAGCAAGGCATATCAGCTTTGAATCTGGCAAAGCGGCTCTACTGAACAATGGCGGATTTGTGGCCAATCGCATCATTTGGCAGCACTCAGCATATTCAGACATGCAACGTCATCTGATTTTGGGTCCTGGTGGAAGGTGGCGAGTTTGTGACCCCAGTAAAGATCATCAAAAATGTTCCTAAAACCCTAGATTCGCCTCTAAAGTAGAATCCATCTATAGAATCACTGAGTCATTTAAACAAACATCCCAAGAACAGATCACAAGATCAGCCATGTACACCCAAGAAGACCATGACTATATGACGATGGCTTTGGCGCAAGCCAAGCACTCGATCTATATCAGCAACCCCAATCCAAGGGTGGGATGCGTGATTGTTAAAGACAAGCAGGTGATTGGCTTGGGTCATACACAAGCAGCTGGTTCTGACCATGCAGAGATCATGGCGATCAAAGATGCAGAAGCTAAAGGTTTTGATCTTGCCGGCTCAACCGTTTATGTCACTTTAGAACCTTGTTGTCATCAGGGCAGAACACCGCCTTGCACAGATCGATTAATTGCAGCAAAAGTTGGTTTGGTGATTGCAGCGATGCCAGACCCAAATCCTTTGGTGGCAGGCAAAGGTCTTGAGCAATTACGTCAGGCTGGAATCAATGTTCGCTGCGGATTATTAGAGCAAGAAGCCACTGAATTAAACATTGGCTTTGTGCATCGCATGACGCAAAAGAAACCGTGGGTTCGCATGAAAATTGCTGCCAGTCTTGATGGCAAGACAGCGCTTAACAATGGCGTGAGCCAATGGATCACCAGTACAGATGCGCGGCATGATGGCCATCAATGGCGTGCCAGAGCCTGCTGCATTCTCACTGGTCTTGGCACAGTCAAAGAAGATGACCCTCAATTAAATGTCAGAGACATTTATCCAAAAGGTATTTCTGCAAGACAACCGATGCGAGTCTTGATTGATTCATTTTTAGAAGTGCCACTCAATGCAAAAATTTTGGATGAGGCCATTGGTGGTCGCACGATGGTTGTTTGCGGACAAGTGGATGATGCACACTTTGCCAAAATGGAAACTGCTTTAAAAGCCAAGAATGTCATATTGGTAAAAATGGCCGATGCATCCAATCCAAAAGGTAAAGTTGATTTATCTGCTTTATTCACTTACCTGGCAGAAAAATGTCATATCAATGAAGTGCATATTGAAGCGGGCTTCAAGCTCAACGGTTCACTGATACGCGAAGGCTGCGTTGATGAACTTTTGATTTATATGGCGCCCAAACTAATTGGTGAAGGTATGGGCATGGCCAAGCTCCCAGAATTGACGCAACTTGATGATCTCAATCATTGGTCTTTCATTGAACACACTTCTGTAGGCAATGACTTACGCTTGCGTCTTAGAAAAAAGTAACTTATAAAGAAAACTTATGTTTACAGGAATCATTCAAGCCATCGGACACATCGACACTGTTGAAAAACTCGGTGACGGTTTTCGCTTACACATCAATGCTGGAAAACTTGATATGAGCGATGTGCAATTGGGTGACAGCATTGCACTTCAAGGCGCATGCATGACAGTGGTCTCGATGACTGCCTCACATTTTGCGATTGATATCTCTGCAGAATCTTTGGACAAAACCACAGGCCTTGATCAACCGGGTCACATCAATCTTGAAAAAGCATTGCGCTTCAATGATCGACTAGGTGGTCATTTGGTCAGCGGCCATGTGGATGGCATGGGTACTGTGTCGCTGTTTGAGCAAGTAGAGCAAGCCAAACAAATCAAAAGCGATGGCTCACAAAATAATGAAGGTTCATGGCATTTGGTCATCAAAGCGCCCAAGTCTTTGGCGAAGTACTTGGCCTACAAAGGCTCTATTGTTGTGAATGGCACATCCCTGACTGTTAACAAGGTTGAAGACCTCAACGATGGGTGCTTGATGCACATCAACCTCATCCCTCACACACTGCAAAACACCACCCTTCAATACTTAAAAGCCGGTTCTTTGGTGAATCTAGAGGTTGATTTGATTGCTCGTTATGTCGAGCGCATGCTAAGTCCTAATTAATCCTGCATTAAAGCCTGCATGAGTCCTGAACAAGTAAAAGAGCTCGTCCACTAGCTAAAAGAAAGCTAAAAATTCAGCCTTGGCTCAAAAAAGCTTTAAAATCACGGGTCTATGCCAAGTACAAGCTATTCCCTCGCCTCCACTGAAGAAATCATTGCCGACATGCGTGCCGGCAAAATGGTCGTTTTAGTCGATGAAGAAGATCGTGAGAACGAAGGCGACCTGGTGCTGGCTGCTGATCACGTCACACCTGAAGCCATTAACTTCATGGCCAAACATGGTCGAGGCTTGATTTGTTTGACCCTGACTCGCGAACGTTGCGAGCAACTGAATTTACCTTTGATGGTGCGCGACAACACTGCCGCACTGGGCACTAATTTCACTGTATCCATCGAAGCTGCTGAAGGCGTTACAACTGGCATTTCTGCAGCAGATCGCTCACACACCGTCAAAGTGGCAGTTTCTCCAACAGCCAAACCTCGCGACATTGTGATGCCTGGTCATATCTTTCCTCTCATGGCGCAAGCGGGTGGCGTTTTGGTGCGCTCTGGTCACACTGAAGCTGGATGTGATTTAGCTGAGCTTGCAGGATGCAGTCCAGCAGCTGTGATTTGTGAAATCATGAAAGATGATGGCGAGATGGCTCGCTTACCTGATTTGGTTGAATTTGCCAAAGCTCATCAATTGAAGATTGGCACCATTGTTGATTTGATTCATTACCGCAGTCGCAATGAAAGCATCATCAGCCGCCAAGGTAGCCGAGTATTCAATACCCCATGGGGACCTTTACAAGGCATCGCTTACAAAGACAGTCCTACAGGTTGTGCTCACCTTGCTTTGGTCAAGGGCCAACCAAATCCAAATCAAGAAACTCTGGTGCGCGTACACGAACCGGCCACCATTCTTGATTTACTCGAAATAGAATCTGCCACTCACTCATGGCCTGTGGCGCAAGCCATCAAAACAATTGCTGAGAGTGAATCTGGCGCGATCGTCTTGTTAAATTGCGCAGGCACTGCTGCCGTGAATACGGACGCTTGGTTCAATCAGCTGGGCAAACTGGATGGCATTGCACCCATGAACCCTCAAAGAAAAACTGATTTTCGCACCTACGGTATTGGCGCTCAAATTTTGAAAGATTTGGGCATCCGTAAAATGAAGTTATTGGCCAAACCAGGTAAGTTACCAACGATGGCTGGCTACGACTTAGAAGTCACCGGACATTTGCCATATCAAGCAACATAATTAGTTTTTGCAATTTTTAGTTTTATCACCATCACACACAAAGGTTCCTATGTCACTAACTAACATTGATCGCATTGAAGCAGACTTAAACGGTCAAGACCTTTGCATTGGTATCGTGCAAGCTCGTTTCAACGCACCTATTTGTGAAGCTTTAACAGAGGCTTGCGTTAAAGAATTATTGGCTCTTGGTGTTGCTGAGCCTGACATCGTGATCACGACTGTTCCAGGCGCCTTAGAAATTCCTTTGGCCCTTCAAAAACTCACTGAGAGTGGCGAGTTCGATGCATTGATTGCTCTAGGTGCTGTGATTCGTGGTGAAACTTATCACTTTGAACTTGTTTCTAATGAATCAGGTGCTGGCATCTCACGCGTTGGTCTTGATTACGGTATTCCGATTGCCAACGGTGTTCTTACTTGTGA
>CALMBU010000145.1 GCA_937863045.1 uncultured Polynucleobacter sp.
AGTATGCGCGACGCTGGCATTTTGGATGGCGATTATTTGGCCGTCAAGAAAACCAGTGAAGCTAGAAATGGTGAAGTGGTTGTGGCACGTCTAGATGATGAAGTGACTGTGAAGCGCTGGTCACAATCCAAAGGTCCTCACGGAATCAAAATTGAATTGATTGCCGAAAATCCTGATTTTGAAAATATCATCGTTGACCCACGTCGTCACGAGATCACCATTGAAGGTCTTGCAGTTGGTTTGATCAGACCTGGTGGTCTTTGATCAACTTACCAATTAGTAAATAGACGGCTCACCCTCAGGTCTATTCTTAAAGCGCTTGTGTATCCAGTAGTACTCTGGGATTCTTGGCTTTATCACTTCTTCAAAATATTGACTCATGCGAATCGTATCCGCGACAGGATCATCTGTCGGAAAATTTGGCCAAGGCTTGCCGACATGACAGTCATAACCAGATTGGTCAGCTCTTAAAGTTGTAAAAATTGGGCAGACCTCAGCGCCTGCCAACTTGGCCATTTTTGAGACTGACAAAACTGTGTTGGTTGGAACACCAAAAAATGGCACAAACTCAGAATCTCTTCTACCCAAGTCCATGTCTGGAGATAAACACACAAAGGTGCCTTTGCGTGCCTCACGAATCAACTCACGCCCATGACTCTCTCTGAGTAACATCTTGGCACCAAAACGTTCACGCCATTTTTTAATGCGTGGTTCAAAGTAATCATTCTTCATAAAGACATACAAAGTGATGCCCGGTGCAGCTTTGATTTTTTTCAGGTGCATGGTGATGGCAATCAAACCGGCTTCAATGCCTGCCAGGTGCATGCTGACATACAGGCGCGGCTTACCATCATTCATATCCACTTCGGGGTAGACGGTTACAAACTGATTGATTGATTCAGCGCTGCCCAACCAAAGACGGCCACGTTCAGCAAAACTTCTACCCAATAAACGCCAATGCTGCTTCGCTAAAACATCTCTCTGCTCTTGGGTGAGGTTTGGAAAGCAAGCCTTCAGATTGGCATTCACAATCTTGACGCGAGATTTTGAGAATGTCGGCGCAATAGAGCCCAGGGCATGACCAATGGCCACGGTCCAACGATAAGGAATGATCGTCAAGAACCACAGAAAGCCATGCGCCAAGATATTAAAAAAAGATTTCACGAAGAGGATTTTCTCATGAACACAAACCTATTCGGCGTTTAATAAGCTCACAACTTACTTGCCATCATTTTTATTGATTTGTCATTTGCTTATAAATAATATAAATTATTGTCTTAGCAACAGAGGAGACCCTATGATCGACACCCTAAAGCTTAAAGAGACGCTTGAAAATAATGGTTTTAGCAACGCACAAGCCAGTAGCTTAAGTCATGCAATAAACGATTCAACAAAAGACAAACGAGACTTAGCTACTAAAGATGAGTTACATCGGGTTCGTAATGAGTTAAAAACAGATATTAAAGAAGTGCGTGATGAAATCAAAGATGTTCGCGAGGAAATCAAAGACTTACGTCATCACATTACAAATTTGTGGACTGGCTTAAGTGATTTACGAAAAGAGTTGACTCAAGATATGGCAACACTTGAGAGTCGAATAATTCATAAATTAAGCTACAGATCAATCGTGAGCCAAATATCAATTGCAACAGTTGTTATTACCTTAATGGTTTACTTCCATCAGAACCCATAAAAAAAGGGCTTCTTTTTTGAAGCCCTTTTTATTTGTGAATATTTAAATATCTTGGTTTACTTTTTCTTAGCCAATTGTTTTTTACGTGCTTCGATTTCTGCATCAATGGCTTTGAGCATTTTTTCATCAGGATCTTTCCATGAGGCACCTGATTGGTTCGCCATGTACACAGTTGCTTGAGCAAAATGTTCGATACTCAAATCAGGCTTGCCACCTTTGGCCGGCATTCCTCTTACTCCAACATAGCCGTGGGCAGTGATAATCGCCTGTCCCTCTTTGATCAATGGAGCCCATTTAGCCTTATCACCTACCTTAGGCGCTCTCGCAACTCCAGAAGTGTGGCAAGACATACAAACTTGCTTATAGGTGGCCTCGCCATTAGCAAACACAGCAGAAGAAAAACCAAATGTCATCATCAATGCAATAAATGTTGAAAATAATTTCATGTACAGCCCCTTAGAGGTTTGTTGATACATCAATGATAGTTCAGAAAGAAAAAGAGCTCCGGTAGGAGCTCTTTTAGGTATTTGGGGTGGCTGATGGGGCTCGAACCCACGACAACAGGAATCACAATCCTGGACTCTACCAACTGAGCTACAGCCACCGTAGAGAAATAAGATTATAACCTGTCCTGATCGTCATGTTCAACATACATTCTGAGCTCTCGATTGGCATCCTCAAAAAAGCCATGAATGTCTTGCTCCGTCTTGACTGCGCCCAATAGACGATAGTCTGATAACTTCCTGCGCCATTGTTTTGAGCCGCCTTTGCCATGGGCCAAGCCCAAAATATGACGGGTAATCGCAGCCATATGGAAGGCTTGATTGCTTGCCTCACAATGCTTTAGCCAGCGAGTGCATTGGCCGATCAACTCTTCTGTGATTCGATTCCATTGATCCACCCCAAAGAAGTGGCCAAACGCCTGTCCCTCGGTTGACAACATCTCATCCCAGTCCAACATGATTCCTGGCGTGTGATAGGCGGCCCTACCGATCATGAACCCATCAAAGTCATTCCAATAGCGCGCAATATCTCCATTGTTTTCTAAGCCACCATTCAGTAAAACTTTTAAATGAGGAAAGTGCTTTTGAGCATCCAAGCGCAATTGTTTAGCGATCTCATAACGCAATGGCGGAACGGTCCGATTTTCTTTTGGAGAAAGCCCCTTCAAAATAGCATTGCGTGCATGGATTGTGACTTGACTAGCTCCCGCTTGGGCTACTTTACAAATGAAATCCAAAGTGAACTGATAGTCCTGTTGGTTATCTTGGACGTTCATCTCATTCAAGCCAATGCGGTGCTTCACGGTGATGGGCAGATCAACAGCATCCACCATGGCCTTCACACAATCCGCCACCAAATCTGGTTCAGCCATCAGACAAGCACCAAATGATCCTCGTTGAACTCTTTCTGAAGGGCAGCCACAGTTCAAATCAACTTCATCATAGCCCCACTGTTTTGCCAACTTTGCTGAAGTTGCCAGGTCTTGAGGTTCACTACCACCCAACTGAAGAACCACTGGATGTTGAATCTCATCAAAATCAAGATGCCTTGGAACATCTCCATGGATCAAAGCGCCGGTTGTCACCATTTCGCTATAAAGAACAGCTTGTTTGGTGAGGCTGCGATGGAAGGTTCGACACTGACGATCAGTCCAATCCATCATTGGGGCAACTGCTAATCGTTTGGTGTTATTTGACATGATGTGATTTTATAGAGAAAGCACAAAAGAGCTCTGAAACTGATGCTCCAACTGAGTCACAGGATCCTTAAAACTCAGTTGTTTGGCTAAGAGCTGCAAGGGCTCTGAGAAGTCTTTACCTATTGTTGCTTGCGTAATGATGTTCGGATAAATCTTGTCATGTTTGATCGGCATCCCCAAAGCATTCATATGGACCCTTAATTGATGCTTCTTACCGGTACCAAGCTCGAGCTGATATCTGGCCCAGGGCTTACTCACTTCGAGCAATTGAATGACTGTGTCTGAATTAGGCACACCAGAAACTTCTTGCATCTGAATAAAAATATCAGACTCTTCAATTCTGCTTGTGCGCTCGATTGGGAACTGATCTTTTAGATGTTCTTGGTAAGGCGCAATCGCTTCATAAGTCTTTTTAATTTGACGCTCTCTAAACAAAACCTGATAAAGATTACGATCCTGCGCCTTTTTTGAGAATGCCACCAAACCAGCAGTCTCTCGATCGATTCTATGGATCGGGGTTAAGTCTTTAACGCCTGTTTTATTTTTTAGGCGCACGAGTAGCGTCTCTTGTAGGTAATGTCCTGCTGGGGTAACGGGTAAGAAATGAGGTTTATCAGCAATCAGTAAATGTTCATCTTCATAAACAATTAACTCCTGAAAAGGAATCGATTCCTCCACCTCAATACTTCGGTAATAGTAGATGAAGGTATTGGTTCGACACGGATCACTCGCAGATTGAGGGATGCCCTCCTCGTCTAGAACGAGGCCTTGATCCATTCTCTTAACCCATTCTTCTTTTGGGATTTGAGGAAATTTTTCAACCAAGAAATCAATTAAATGGGTGTGGGCTTTTTCAGTATTTTTAACAAATACTTTGCTGGGGCCTACGCCGTTTTTAATGTCCATGATAGTTGGTGTTTTTTACTATTTCAGAAACCATAAAGCCGCAACTTGCGGTTGCGGCTTTATTGATCTTACTTCGCTTCAATGGCGTTCCATTAAGCTGCTGTCTCGCGACTTGCCTTCTTACGCTCATGCTCTTTCAAGTAGCGCTTGCGAATACGGATGCTCTTTGGAGTGACTTCAACCAATTCATCTTCAGCAATGAATTCAACCGCATATTCCAAAGACATCTGAATCGCTGGCACAAGACGCACAGCTTCATCAGTGCCTGAGGCACGCACGTTGGTTAATTGCTTACCTTTGATTGGATTAACAACCAAATCGTTATCACGACTATGAATACCAATCACCATGCCTTCGTAAAGCGCATCACCTGGAACCACAAACATGCGGCCACGATCTTGCAACTTCCACAAAGCATAAGCAACTGCTTCACCATCATCTTGAGAAATCAACACGCCATTGTGACGCTCACCAACCATGCCATCTTTCATTGGACCGTAAGCATCAAATGTATGACTCATCAAGCCAGTTCCGCGAGTCATGGTTAAAAAGTCGCCTTGGAAACCAATCAAGCCACGCGCAGGGATTCTGTACTCAAGACGTGTGCGGCCTTTACCGTCTGAAACCATGTCTTGTAACTCACCCTTGCGCTTACCCAACTCTTCCATCACGCCACCTTGAGTGGTGTCTTCTACGTCCACTGTCAAGTTCTCATACGGCTCAGTCTTAACGCCATTTTCTTCATGGAAAACCACGCGAGGACGAGATACTGCAAGCTCGTAACCTTCGCGGCGCATGTTTTCAATCAAAATGGTTAAATGCAATTCGCCACGGCCTGAAACTTCAAATACGGTATCGTCATCGGTGTCATTCACGCGCAATGCCATGTTTGACTTAAGCTCACGCTGCAAACGATCACGAATCTGACGGCTGGTAATGAATTTACCTTCACGTCCAGCCAATGGGCTGGTGTTAACCATGAAGTTCATAGTCAAAGTTGGCTCATCCACCTTCAACATTGGCAATGCATCAACATTATCTGGTGAACACACTGTTGTACCAATCGCTAAATCTTCAATACCGTTGATCAAAACGATATCGCCTGAAGCAGCTTGGTCTACCTGAACGCGCTCAAGACCTTGGAATTTAAGCACCTGGTTCACACGGCCATTGAATGGTGTGCCGTCTGGGCCATTTTGACAAACAACTGCTTGACCGGCTTTCACTGTGCCACGGCTGATACGGCCCACACCAATTTTGCCAACGTAGCTGTTGTAATCAATGGATGAAATCTGGAATTGCAAAGGACCGTCTGGATCTTCGTCACGAATCGGTACATATTTCAAAACTGTTTCAAACAAAGGCGCCATGGTTCCTTCGCGCACATCAGGTGTTAAACCAGCGTAGCCCGTTAAACCAGATGCATAAACAACCGGGAAATCTAATTGCTCTTCAGTGGCACCCAATTTATCAAATAGTTCAAATGTTGCGTTCACAACATAATCAATGCGCGCACC
The DNA here is from genome assembly GCA_937863045.1 of uncultured Polynucleobacter sp. Taxonomy (GTDB): domain Bacteria; phylum Pseudomonadota; class Gammaproteobacteria; order Burkholderiales; family Burkholderiaceae; genus Polynucleobacter. The sequence goes on from CALMBU010000145.1 coordinate 5,819, forward strand.
TGGACGATCCACCTTGTTCACAACCACGATTGGCTTTAAGCCAAGCGCCAAAGCTTTTTTGGTCACGAAACGTGTTTGTGGCATTGGGCCTTCAACCGCGTCCACCAATAGCAACACACCATCCACCATTGATAGAACGCGCTCAACTTCACCACCGAAGTCTGCGTGTCCTGGGGTATCAACGATGTTGATGTGCGTACCTTCGTACTCAACTGCACAGTTCTTAGACAAGATCGTGATACCACGCTCTTTTTCAATATCGTTGGAGTCCATGACGCGTTCTGTTAGCGCTTGGTTCTCGCGGAATGTTCCTGACTGACGCAATAATTGGTCAACCAAAGTTGTTTTACCGTGGTCAACGTGGGCAATAATGGCAATATTTCTTAAGGCGCGAATACTCATAGTTCTGCTTTCATTTTTTTCAATTGGTTAAATTCGTTACTGCTGCTGCTTGGGCAATCAAACGACGTGGGTGCAGTACACCCTTGCGCCAGTCTGCGGTACCCATAAAATTGCAAGATTCAATCGTGCCGCGATAAATCCTCATTAACTCTTCATTGCTCCCCGCTTTACTGACCGGGACTCTTTGCCCTAGTCGCAAGCGATCTGCCTCTTCATTTGTAAGCCCCAATGAATTGAGGTCTTGTACGAGAGCATCCACTGGCAGTAAATACTCAGGCTTGATATTGTTTTCTTGATGATTATTTTTGACGGTGTCTAAAGTCACGCCATGACCCAAACTCAAATGACCCACCTTTTCACGGCGCAAGCCAATTAAATGAGCCCCAGCACCTAAATAATCACCAATATCCTCAGCCAAGGTTCTGACATACGTACCCTTGCTGCATGAAACTTCTAATTGAGCCACTGGCCATGCGACATCGACCCACTTCAATGAATGAATCGTGATCTTCCTTGCTTCTCGCTCCAATGTCTCACCTGCGCGTGCATATTCATACAAGGGCTTGCCATCACGCTTTAGGGCTGAGTACATCGGCGGAATTTGTGCAATTTCACCTGTGAACTTCAACACTGCTTCAGCTAATTTTTCCTGCAAGAGATATGCATCAGTCACATCAAAATTAGCTTCTTTGACTTCAATCACTTCACCCTCAGCATCACCCGTGGAGGTTTTTTCACCAAATTTGATGGTTGCTAGATACGTTTTATCTGCATCCAATAAATCTTGTGAGTATTTTGTTGCCTCACCCAAACACACTGGTAACAAACCAGTTGCCATAGGATCCAAAGTACCCGTATGACCAGCTTTGTCCGCATCAAACGCGCGTTTGACGATCGTGACTGCAGTTTGTGAGCTGATTCCTTCTGGCTTATCCAGAAGAACCACCCCATGAATACCTTGGGGCATGATTAAGCCTTATCGTCGCGCAGCGCTTGATCGATTAAACGTGACATTTCAACGCCACGCGCCACAGATTCATCATGATGAAAATGCAGGGTCGGGACTGTGTGAATATGCAAACGCTTAAACAGCAATGAATGTAAGTAACCGGCTTTTTCACGCAAAGCAGCTAAAGCATTCTCCGGCTCGGCACCAAGCACCGTGAAGAAGATTTTTGCGTGCGCCATGTCTGTCGTTAGCTCAACAGCCTGTAATGTGATCAACCCAACCTTGGGGTCACGTATCTCGCGCGGAATGAGCTCGGCCAAATCCCTTTGGATTTGGTCGGCCACTCGTTGATTACGATGATTTTTTACTGGCATGTTTTTTATTTGAAGCTATTAAAGCGTTCTTGCCACTTCTGTAACTTCAAATATCTCTAGTTGATCGCCTTCTTGGATGTCGTTGTGATTCTTAAGAGATAGACCACACTCAAAACCACCCTTCACCTCTTTGACGTCATCTTTGAAACGCTTCAATGAATCCAATTCGCCAGTCCAAACAACCACGTTATTACGTAACAAACGTGCGCGTGATGATCGCTTGACGATACCCTCAAGAACCATACAACCTGCGACAGAACCAACTTTAGATACTTGGATCACTTGACGGATTTCAACCAAGCCTGTGATTTCTTCTTTCTTCTCAGGCGTTAACATGCCGCTCATCGCAGCCTTCACTTCATCAACCGCATCGTAGATGATGTTGTAGTAGCGAATGTCCACGCCATTGGCTTCTGCCAACTTACGTGCCAATGCATCCGCACGAGAATTGAATCCAATCACCACAGCTTTAGAAGCCACGGCCAAGTTGATGTCAGTTTCAGTGATGCCACCAACCGCTGCATGAACAATCACAACCTTCACTTCGGCAGTTGAAAGCTTTTGCAATGACTGTGACAAAGCTTCTTGTGAACCTTGAACGTCTGCCTTGATGATGATTGGCAAGTTCTTAGCTTCAACACTGCCTTCTCCCATGTTCTCAAACATGCTTTCAAGTTTCACAGCTTGCTGTTTAGCCAACTTCACATCACGGAACTTACCTTGACGGAATAAAGCGATCTCACGAGCTTTGCGCTCATCAGAAACTGCGATGACTTCTTCACCTGCTGCTGGAACCTCTGATAGACCTTGAATCTCAACTGGGATCGATGGGCCAGCCTCGTTACAAGGCTTACCATTTTCATCCAACATGGCACGAACACGACCAAAAGATGAACCGGCCAAGATCATGTCGCCGCGACGCAAAGTGCCTGACTGAACCAAAATAGTTGCAACTGGGCCCTTACCTTTATCAAGGCGAGCTTCAATCACAAGACCTTTGGCTGCAGCTTCTTTTGGAGCCTTGAGCTCAAGAACTTCAGCTTGCAATAAAACGTTTTCTAAAAGCTCATCAATGCCTGCGCCAGTTTTAGCTGACACATGAACGAATGGTGAATCACCGCCGTACTCTTCAGGCACAACACTTTCAGCCACTAATTCTTGCTTCACGCGATCAGGATTGGCATCTGGCTTATCAATTTTGTTGATTGCAACAACCAATGGAACACCCGCAGCCTTCGCATGTGCAATCGCCTCTTTGGTTTGCGGCATCACGCCGTCATCAGCAGCCACCACCAAAATAACAATGTCAGTTGCTTGAGCACCACGAGCACGCATTGCCGTAAAGGCTTCGTGACCCGGTGTATCCAAGAATGTGATCATGCCACGTGGAGTTTCTACGTGATAAGCACCAATGTGCTGTGTGATACCACCCGCTTCACCTGATGCAACCTTGGCACGGCGAATAGAATCCAACAAAGATGTTTTACCGTGGTCAACGTGACCCATCACAGTGACCACTGGTGGTCTTGTGATCAACTCAGCATCATGCGCATCGGTTGATAAATCTGTATCTGGCTCATCTAACTTAGCAGCAAAAGCTTTATGACCCATCTCTTCGACGATGATCATCGCTGTGTCTTGGTCCAAAACTTGGTTGATCGTCACCATCTGACCCATGCCCATGAGCAACTTGATCACTTCTGCAGCTTTTACTGACATCTTGTGAGCTAATTCTGAAACAGTGATTGTTTCTGGAATATGAACATCTCTCACGACTGGCTCAGTGGGTGCCACGAAGTTAGTTGGAACATCAGAGGCTTGTTGTTGATTTTTTCTTCTGCCGCCACCCGTGCGCCAGTTACCTGAGCCACCGGTTGTGTCGCCACGAGTTTTTAAACCACCAGCGCGCTTCTTACCATCCTCTTGCCAAGTCGAAGATGACTCGGTTGATTTAATTGTCTTAGCGCCTGGTTTAACTTTATCTTTCTTCTTTTCATCCGCACCCTCAGCCTTGACTGGCTTATGAAGAGTGCCCTTCTTTTCTTCTTCTGGTGGCTTAGCCGCCTTAAGAACTCTGGCTGGGGCATTCATCATGTCACGGATTGCTAAAGCTTCAGCTTCAGCCTTGGCACGACGCACGCGAATGTTTTCTAATTCATCATCACGAACTTTGGCTGCTGCAGTTGCCGCTACTTTTTCTTTTTCTTCGCTTTCAGCCTTGGCTTTATCTTCTGCAGCGCTTGTTTTTCCTTTTTTATCTGCCTTCGCTGCTTTTGTTTTTGCTTCAGCTTTTTCTGATTCTTCGCGAGCTTTACGATCCATCTCAGCTTGCATATCAGCTTCTTGACGAGCCAACAACTCAGCTTGGCGCTTGGCTTCAGCTTCACGTTTCGCCAACTCAGCATCATCCAAAATGCCAGCAGGTCCAGTTTCCACTGAGACTGTTGCTGGTTTTACAGACTCTTCTGCCGGTTCATCTTTAGCAGATTCATCACGCTTGACCAATACGCGCTTCTTACGAACCTCAACTTGAACGGTGCGAGTTTTGCCAGCAGAGTCTGCCTGGCGAATCTCAGTGGTTTCACGCTTAGTTAAAGTGATTTTTTTGCGTGCAGATGTGTCCGAACCATGAGCCACTTGTAAATGCTCAAGCAATTTCGTTTTATCTTTTTCAGTCAGCTTATCTTCCGCTGCTGTTTTATTAATTCCGGCAGCCTGAAGCTGCTCCAGCAATGCTGCTGGAGTGCGCTTCAGTTCTTTTGCCAAATCTTCTACGGTCGTGGTCGCCATGCGAACCCCTTATGAATCAGTTAAACCAGTGTGCACGAGCTTTCATAATGAGAGCTTTTGCGTCTTCTTCGTTGATGCCAGTCATTTCAACTAACTCATCAACAGCCAATTCCGCTAGGTCATCACGGGTATGGACATTACCTTCTGCCAATTTGGCAACAAGATTCGTAGTCATACCTTCTAAGCTACGTAGATCTTGCGATACCTCTTCAACACGCTCTTCTTTTGCCAACTCCATCGTTAACAAAGAGTCACGTGCGCGAGTACGCAATTCATTCACAGTATCTTCATCAAATGCATCAATTTCTAACATTTCTGATAAAGGTACATATGCAACTTCTTCCAAACTATTGAAGCCTTCTTCAATCAAAATATCAGCAACTTCTTGGTCCACGTCTAACTTATCCATGAACAAGGCGCGAACTTTTTCTGATTCTTCTTCAGTTTTCTGTGCAGACTCTTCCGGAGTCATGATGTTGATGTGCCAACCAGTTAACTCACTGGCTAAGCGTACGTTTTGACCGCTGCGGCCAATCGCGATCGCCAAGTTTTCTTCATCAACCACCACATCCATGGCGTGCTTCTCTTCGTCCACCATGATTGACTGAACTTGAGCAGGTGCCAAAGCACCAATCACGAATTGCGCTGGATCTTCAGACCACAAAACAATATCAACGGCTTCGCCAGCAACTTCATTACGAACTGCTGTAACGCGTGTACCACGCACACCCACGCATGTACCAATTGGATCGATGCGCTTATCGTGAGCAACGACAGCAATCTTTGCACGGATACCAGGATCACGAGCGGCGCCCTTGATCTCCAATAAACCCTGCTCCATTTCAGGAACCTCATTCTCAAACAACTTGATCAAGAAATCAGGTGCTGTTCTTGAGAGTTCGATCTGTGGGCCACGGGCTTCACGATCAACTTTCAAAATAAAGCCGCGTACGCGGTCACCACTGCGCAAGTTTTCTTTTGGAATCATTTGATCGCGGCGCAATAAAGCTTCAACGCGACCAGATTCAATGATCAAACCATTTTTATCAGCACGCTTCACGGTGCCCGTCATGACATTTTCGCCACGTTCTAAATAGTCATTCAAGATCTGTTCACGCTCAGCATCACGAATGCGCTGCAAGATCACTTGCTTGGCAGTTTGTGCGCCAATACGTCCAAAAGCCACAGACTCAACTTGCTCTTCAATGAAATCACCGATTTCAATGTCAGAAATTTGTTCTTTGGCTTCAAATGAAAGAATCTCTTTGTCTGGTTCTTGCAGGCCTGCTTCATCAGGCACCACCAACCAACGACGATATGTTTCATATTCGCCAGTGTTGCGATCAATGGCAACACGAATATCCACATCTTCATCGAAACGTTTCTTACTTGCAGAGGCCAAGGCCATCTCAAGTGCTTCGAATACGATATCTCGTTCAACGTTTTTCTCGCGTGCTAAAGCGTCAGCTAGCATGAGGACTTCACGACTCATGATTTTCTTCCTTTGAAATCAACTACGGGAACCAACCGAGTTTTTTCAACCTCGGCCAGAGTAAATTCAAACATTGCCTCGCTGCTATCTGCGTTTTTAATTAACAGACCCAACTTGGCATCAACAGAATCAGCGTCACCACTGATCAAGCCCTGCAAAACACCTACATAATTCTTTCGTCCAGCATGTGCGACGCGTAATTTAACGTTCGCTTCCAAACCCATGAATCGGATATGGTCAGCAACTGTTTTCACAGGTCGATCCAAGCCTGGTGAAGAAACTTCCAATCGATCGTAGTTAACGTTATCTACAGGCAAGCTGTAATTCAGATGACGACTCACTTTTTCACAATCGGTAATATCGATTGGGCGCTCATAATCAATGTTTTCAATCGTGACGCGCAACAAGCCACCGCCCTCTCGCTCGATATCAACGAGTAGGTAACCCAGGCTCTTAAGAGCGTCAGCAATCAAAACTTGTTCGTTCGCCATCGACTATTACGTTTTCTTTCACCAAAAAAAAATGGGCATATAGCCCATATTCCTAAACAAAAAGAACATGCCCGACCTACGTTGAACGCAACTTTAGCCGGAACTACTAAACAATTGAATTATATAAGAACTTGCTTGCACTGCCAAGGGATATCCCCTAGCTTTTCTTACAATTTAACTGGGTTTTGAGAATTTTTTACCAAATTTACCCCCAGGTTTGCCTCCTGGAGAGCGATTTTGACCCTGTCCTGAGCGAGAACCACCCTGACCAGGCCCTTTTTTGCCAAATTTTTGACCGGAACGAGGTTTATCAGCACCACTGCCAAATGCACTACCATGGTGCACGCCAGCTTGACTATCCTCATCGCGACGCTGTCCAAAACCACCTGAACGACCAGCTTGACCTGGTTTTCCTTGGCCAGGCTTGCCACCTTGACCCGGTTTACCTCTACCGCCACCATTGCTACTGCCTTTATATCTTCCGCCACGATCATCTGCATGACCTTGAGCAAAACGATTGGTGTTGGAGGCTTGTCTTAAAGCATCCTTGGATCCCCAGTATGAAACTGAGGTTTGCATTGGATCTGGTTGGCCACCGCTGTGTTCACGTGGGGCACGATTACCGCCCTCGCGTGGGTCACGGCGGAATTTCTCACCCATGCCCTGAGGAACTTTCAAGCCAGCCATTTTCATGAGTTGCACAATTTGATCTGACGGAACCTCTTCCCAGCGACCGCGACGCAATCTTGGGGGCAGAACAAATAAGCCATAACGTGTGCGAATCAAACGAGACACAATGTGTCCGACCGCTTCAAACATGCGGCGCACTTCACGGTTACGACCTTCTGTCAAAGCCACGTGATACCAACGGTTAGCACCTTCTCCGCCGCCACTGACCAAGCGCAAGAATTTAGCAACACCGTCATCTAAATTGATACCAGTTTTCAAGAGCTTTTCTTGCTCTGGCTCTAGGTCACCCAAAATACGGGCTGCGTACTCACGCTCAACGCCATAACGAGGGTGCATCAAACGATTCGCCAGTTCACCAGATGTTGTGAATAACAACAATCCTTCAGTGTTGAAGTCCAAACGACCCACCGCAATCCAACGACCTTGTTTGGCTTTTGGCAAACGGTCAAATACGGTTGGACGACCTTCCGGATCTGATTGACTAACAATTTCTCCAGCTGGCTTGTGATAAAGAATCACGCGCGGTGGTTTTGTTTGAATCTTGCGATGAACCATCTTGCCATTGATTTTGACTTGATCCGTTGGTCCAACACGTTGACCAATGTGCGCTGGCATGCTGTTCACAGAAACTCGACCCTGAATGATCAAGTCTTCCATGTCGCGACGAGAACCCATGCCCGCATCAGCTAAAACTTTGTGCAATTTAACGGTGTCTTCGTCAAAGCCTTCTTCATCAACATCATCTAGGTCAGACCAAACTTCATCACGCAAACTTAAGGGCAGCTCGTCCACACTAGAAAACTGTAAGCCTGGCATCTGATCTTCTTCAGCTTGCGCTTCTTTTGTTTCTGACTCAGATGAATGAGACTCAGTCTCTAATTCAGCCAATGTCTGAGCAACCATGTCATGAGTTACTTCAGTTTCAACTTCTGGCGTATCCAGAGTTGCATCGAACTCTCCAGAAACCACAGATGCAAATAGCGCCTGGCTCTCTTCGCTGGCTGGGCTCGCTTTGACTTCTTGATGACGGGATGGGTGATTTGCTCTATCGCCTCTATCACCATTATTGTTTTTGTTTCTTGGGCCTCTGGCAGATCTATCGCCGCGATCACCTCTTGGAGGGCGTTGTCCACGAGGAGGTCTTGCTGCTGATTCACCCTCTACTGGAGGCTCTTCGCCACCAGTTGCTTCGGTCACTTGATTGTCTCCTGCAGACTGATCACCAGTGGGGGCATTTTCATCGCGTGGACGCCTACCTCTACCCTTGTTGTAAGGGCTGCGACTGGCTCTTTTTGGTCGAGTCTCGCTATTTTCACCAGCCTCTTGCCCATCTATCTTGGCGGGCTGTTCAGATTCAAATTCGGGACTAGTCATTAGTTTTTTCGTTATTGGTTTGCTCGTCGATTGCTGGAGCTGATGTATCAGCCACATCAGTCACATCAGATGCACCATCAGGAGAAGCTGCTGCTTCACCTTCAAATTCCATCACTCGCTGAGCCACTGATTCAGCTTGAGCTGAAGCATCATCAAGCATTGGTAATTCTTGCAAAGTGGTCAAACTTAAATCATTTAAAAATTGGCGCGTTGTAGCGTATAGGCCAGGACGTCCAACCGTGTCTTTGTGACCAACGACTTCAATCCAGCCGCGATCTTCTAACTGTTTCACCACGTTAGAGCTGACTGTCACACCACGGATCTCTTCAATCTCGCCCCTAGTAACAGGCTGACGATAAGCGATGATGGCCAAAGTTTCCATCACAGCTCTTGAATACTTTGGTGGCTTCTCAGGTGTCAAGCGATCTAAATACTCGCGCATCGATAAACGACTCTGAAAGCGCCAGCCAGTTGCAAGCTCTAAAAGCTCCATACCCTTGTCTGCCCAATCTGCCTGAATCTGAGCCAAAGCTTCATTCAACTCCTCTGCAGAAAGTTCTTCTAAGAACAAACGACGCAAATCGTTCATTGTCATGGGTTGTTCTGCACATAAGAGCGCAGTTTCAAGCACCAGCTTGAGCTGTTCAGGAGTCATAAATTTAAAAAGGGAATCTGTTTATATTTGGGTTAAGGATGTCTGGCTAATAGATACCAGAAATCACATCTTTATTATTTAACCATCTAGGCTTCTATTGTAATTCAAACTTCAGCCAATGCAAAAA
>CALMBU010000146.1 GCA_937863045.1 uncultured Polynucleobacter sp.
GGGCTCGGAGATGTGTATAAGAGACAGGATTTTGGTTTCACATTGATGATGGCAACTGCGCGTCGCGTCACTGAGAGTGAGCAGTGGTTAAGAGCAGGTCACTGGGGCAAGTTCTCAATTTGTGATGCGCCACTTTCAATGGATATTCATCACTCGACTTTGGGCATCATGGGCATGGGCCGCATTGGTCAAGCCATTGCCAAGCGTGCACGCGGTTTTAATATGAATGTGAAGTACTTCAATCGCTCACGTTTGTCTGAAGATTTAGAAAAAGAGTGTGGTGCTACTTATGTTGATCGTGAAACTTTGCTCAAAGAATCTGATCACATTATTTTGGTCATGCCTTACACCCCAGAGAATCATCACCTCTTTGGTGAAAAAGAATTAAATTTGATGAAACCGACTGCAACCCTTGTGAACATTGCGCGTGGCGGCATTGTTGATGAGCACGCTTTAGCCAAGGCACTAAAAGAAAACAGAATTTTTGGCGCAGGCTTGGATGTGTTCGAAGGTGAGCCGAAAGTGATTCCAGAATTATTGGCACTGAAGAATGTGGTGTTAGCTCCGCACATGGCAAGCGCCACCGAGAAAACCAGAAGAGCGATGATTCAGCTAGCGATCAAAAATTGTTTGGCAGGTTTGAATGGTCAAACACCGCCTAATTTATTGAAAGCTTGAAGCTAGAGAGATTTGACTCGAAAGATTCAAATCAAAAGACTAGAAATTAGTCTTGAGCGCTAGGGGTCTTGGTGTCATGGATGGTGGTTTCTTTAACGGCCACTTCAATGCCACCAAATCTATCCGCAACCCAGTTATAAACTTTGCATGCTAACCAAAGCAAACCAAAGCCAATTAAAGCATTCAGAATCAATGCTGAAATCACTGTAAAACCAGGCAACTCACCATCTCTGACAAAAGCAACAAAGAGAGCCAATAAAACGATTGGCACTGAAAAACTCAGATACACCAATACCAATGTCTTCGCCGTATGAAGAGGGTCGACATACACAATTTCTTTCTTGGTGTATTTGGTGCTTGGCATTTTTATTCTTTGTTGAAAAGTAGGTGTTGGTTAATTTGCTTGCAATTCTATACCAAATCTCAGGGCAATGTTGCGTTGCAATAAGCCCTAAAGCCTTCAAGGAATAAAGTTCCGAGCTTTAAAGTACCAAGGAAGGCGCTTATTTAAACCAGGCCTTCAAATAAAACTACGCCGACGGTATCACCCGCCTGAATGTTTTCTTGATCATGGGCTAAAACAATGAAGCAATCTGCTTCGCTCATCGAGCGCAAAACGCCCGATCCTTGGGCGCCAGTGATCCGTACTGTTCGGTTGCCTGTGGCATCAGTGGACAAGATACCTCGTTGAAACTCAGTGCGACCTGGGCGCTTACGGATTGCTTCCACAGTTTTAGCTTGCATCATTGGTGGGGCCACTTGAGTAGCGCCACTCATGGCCAAGAGTGCATTTCTGACAAATTGATAAAAAGTCACCATCACAGCAACGGGGTTGCCGGGTAAACCAAATAAAACTGCACGATGTTGATCGCCTTGGATTGAGCCAAAGGCCATGGGGCGACCAGGGCGCATTGCAATTTTCCAAAAGCTCACATCACCTAGTTCACGCATGATTTGCTTGGTGTAGTCGGCTTCTCCAACAGAAACGCCACCAGAAGTGATCACAGCATCACAAGTCGCTGCTGCTTTACTAAAAGTAGCGCGCATCGCATCAGGATCATCTTTCACAACACCAAAATCGTGAAGCTCAACATTCAAACGACTCAACATTCCAAATAGGGTGTAGCGATTGCTGTCATACACACAGCCCTCATCCAATGGTTGTCCAATTGAACGAAGCTCATCACCTGTTGAGAAAAATCCAACCTTAAGGCGGCGTTTGACGGCCACGGTACCCATGCCCAAAGAAGCAATCAAACCCAAATCAGATGGTCTGATGATCTTGCCAGCAGGTAGGGCCGCTTGACCAATGGCAAGGTCTTCACCTTTTAGGCGGCGGTTATCACCCGCTTTGATGACCGATGATTGAAACTGGATCTGGTCACCATCCACTTTGACCAATTCTTGGGGGATGGTGGTGTCACAACCAGCAGGCATCACCGCGCCTGTCATGATGCGAACGCATTGTCCTTGCTTCACTGTTCCATCAAAAGCATTACCCGCAAAACCTTTGCCAATCATTGTTAAAGAACTCACACCATCTTTAACAATCGATGCGCCACTGAAGGCATAACCATCCATGGCTGAGTTATCAGCAGAAGGAACATTGATAGGGGAGATGATGTCATTGGCTAGAACGCGCCCCAATGAGTCATAAATAGAAACTGTTTCTGTCTCAAGTGCCAGCGATGCTGGTCTAACAAATTCATCAACAACTTTGCTTGCGATCTCAACCCTTAATGACTCTGGATCATAGTCAGACATGCAAGTGACGACTGAATTGAGGGTGGGTAATGAGCTCATCTAAATAGTTTTTTGTTTTGGCTGATGAAAATACTTAGCCACCGATGTAAGACATTTCAACTTTGCGCTTGCCTTCCATTTCTGGAGAGCCACGCAATTCAGAATATCGATCGCTGCGATGAGACCAAACCTGCGCGATGGCATTGCTGATCTCCAAATCTGATTTACCAGCACGCAGTAAAGCCTTTAAGTCATGACCTTCTGTGGCAAATAAACATAAATACATTTTTCCTTCAGTCGACAAACGAGCTCTTGAACAATCTTTGCAAAAAGCTTGAGTCACACTTGAAATCACGCCCACTTCGCCAGATCCATCCACATAGCGCCAGCGCTCAGCAACTTCACCAGGGTAGTTAGGATCAATATTTGTCAGTGGGAAAGTTTCATGAATCTTGGCAATCACAGCGGCAGACGGCAAAACTTCTGTCATATCCCAACCATTCGATGCGCCCACGTCCATGAACTCAATGAAACGCAGAATCACATCACTGCCTTTGAAGTATTTGGCCATCGGAATGATCTCGTGATCATTCGTTCCTTTTTTAACAACCATATTGACTTTGATATTTTTAAAGCCAACTTCACGGGCTGCTTCAATGCCATCCAGTACGTCACCAACCGGAAAACCCACATCATTCATTTTCTGGAAAGTCGCATCGTCCAAACCATCCAAACTGATGGTCATTCTGGTGAGTCCTGCGTCTTTTAAGGATTGCGCTTTTTTACGCAACAAGCTGCCGTTGGTGGTCAGTGTTAGATCCAATGGTTGACCACTCAGTGTTTTTAGAGAGGACAACATTTCAATCAGTTTTTCGATGTGTTTGCGAAGCAGGGGTTCGCCACCTGTTAGGCGAATTTTTTCTACGCCGTGCTCGATGTAGATTTTGGCCAAACGAACGATCTCTTCAAAACTTAAAAGATCCCCATGAGATAAATAGGGGTAATCTTTATCGAAGACCTCTTTGGGCATGCAATAAGTGCACCGGAAGTTACAGCGGTCAGTGACTGAAATTCTTAAATCATGCAGACGTCGCCCCCGAGTGTCGGCGAGCAGGCCGCTAGGCATCAACAGCTGTTCCGGGATCACCGGAACATGACTGTCGATTTTTCTCTGGCGCTCATCAATGAGGGGTATGACTCTTTCTGACATAACGCTCATTGTAGAACTAAGTTCACTTTTCGATGGTTTGTTCTTTTCCGCCAGTTTCTACTAGAACCATAGGACCTGTAGAAACTTCAACAGGTGCCTTTGGCTCACGTGGCGGGTGTGCGATCACTGGTTCAGCAGCAATTTGCACACGAACTTCTTCTAATTTCTGGTTGTCTGTGTTCACCCATACCATTCCAGCAGACTCAATCACTGAAGTCAGTTCAGACGTTTTTAATGGCTGAAACTCAACTTTTGGCAATGGAGCAGGAGCTGGCGTTGGAGTGGCTACTGAAGCTTCAGCAGAAACAGTAGTTACTGGTGCAGCATATGCAGGTGCTGGCGATACTTCAGCTACAAATACTGGAGCTGCTGGAGCCACTGAAGCAGAACTTGAAGCTTCAGTATTCGTTGAAGCATTAACTTCAGATGAAGTCACTGCTGCAGCTACCGCAGCAACTGCAATTGTTGATGCTACATCTGAACCATCAAGGTTGGAATCTTGCGCATTTTCTGGGCGATCTGCACGATCGCGACCACGATTGCGACCGCGGCGGTTGCGACCACGACGGCGCTCATCACCTTCACCAGCCTCGGCATTGTTTGGAACTTCAGAGTGGGTCAATAAATCTTTAGGCTGCTCCACTTTTGCATCTGGATTAGCTTCAGGTTTGTTCTGACGTTGTTGATTGCGGCCATTACGTTGGTTTGGTTGACGCGCTTCTTTGTTGTCAGCCTTTTCTTCACCATCGCGTGGCGTTTGATTGCGTTCACCCGCTTCATTCTTGTTGCGGCCATTGCGGTTGCGGTTGTTACGGTTACGGTTGTTGCGATCACCCGCTTCTGGACGACCACGACCATTGTTTGGACGCTTATCAGTGGTTTTAACTTCTTCTTTGGCGCCGAAAAGCTTCTTGATGAAGCCAATCAAGCCACCAGACGATTGCTTTTCACCAGCCGCTTTGCGCTCTGCACGTGGAACGCTGGCAGGAGCTGGCTGGCTTGGTCTTACACCTTTAACAGCAGCTTCTTGACGTGGCTTGGCTTCTTCAGCTTTGCGGTTCAAGATGGTGTCAGATTCAAGCTCTTTGCTGGCTTCATCAGCCATCGCATAACTTGCTTTTGGATCATCTAAACGAGGATCGTCATGACGCAAACGCTCAAGTTTGTAATGCGGTGTTTCTAAGTGCTTGTTTGGCAATAGCAAGACATTCACTTTGAAACGACTTTCAATCTTGATCACTTCAGCACGTTTCTCATTGAGCAAGAACGCTGCAACATCGACAGGTACCTGGCAATGAATCGCCGCTGTGTTTTCTTTCATCGCTTCTTCTTGAATGATGCGAAGAACTTGAAGCGCTGAAGATTCTGTATCACGGATATGGCCTGTGCCATTACAACGTGGGCAAGTAACGTTGCTGCTCTCTGATAGTGCAGGGCGCAAGCGTTGACGTGATAGTTCTAAAAGACCGAAGCGTGAGATCTTGCCCATTTGCACGCGAGCGCGATCATGGCGCAAGGCGTCTTTAAGGCGCTGCTCAACATCTTTTTGATTCTTGGAAGACTCCATGTCAATGAAGTCGATCACGATCAAACCACCCAAGTCACGCAAACGCATTTGGCGAGCCAATTCGTCGGCAGCTTCTAAGTTTGTTCTTGCTGCTGTTTCTTCAATGTCTGAGCCACGAGTTGAGCGAGCTGAGTTAACGTCCACAGAAACCAAAGCTTCTGTGTGGTCAATCACGATCGCGCCACCAGATGGCAATGTCACTGTACGAGAGTAGGCGGTTTCAATTTGGTGTTCAATTTGAAAACGTGAGAACAAAGGCACATCGTCTTGATAACGTTTCACGCGTGACATATTGTCAGGCATCACCACAGACATGAATGAGCTGGCTTGTTCGTAAATTTCATCTGTGTCGATGAGGATTTCACCGATATCAGGTTGGAAGTAGTCTCTGATGGCTCGGATCACCAAGCTAGACTCTAAGTAAATCAATAGCGGTGCTTGGTTGCCGCTGGCAGCTTCATCAATCGCTGTCCAAAGCTGCATCAAGTAACTCAAGTCCCATTGCAATTCTTCGGCACTTCTACCAATTCCGGCAGTTCTAGCAATGATGCTCATGCCATCAGGAACTGTTAGCTGACCCATCGCTTCACGCAATTCAGTGCGATCATCGCCTTCAATGCGGCGAGAAACGCCACCACCTCTTGGATTATTTGGCATTAATACCAAATAACGACCGGCTAAAGAGATGAAGCTGGTTAAAGCAGCGCCTTTATTGCCGCGCTCTTCCTTTTCCACCTGAACGATGATTTCTTGACCTTCGCGCAAAGCATCTTTGATGCCTGCAGAGCGAACGTCAATACCGTCCTTGAAATAAGCTCTTGAAACTTCTTTGAACGGCAAAAAGCCATGACGCTCTTCACCATAGTTCACGAAGCAAGCTTCTAATGAGGGTTCAATGCGTGTGATCACGCCTTTGTAGATATTGCCTTTACGTTGTTCACGTCCAGTTGTTTCAATATCAATGTCGATCAGTTTTTGACCATCAACAATGGCTACGCGCAGCTCTTCTTGCTGGGTAGCGTTAAATAACATTCGTTTCATTTAAATCTCCGTCCTGCAGCCAGGCAGCCATCGCGGTGAGCGAAACGGAATTGAAGGGATTGCTCGAGGCAATCTCTGTGATGACAAACTTCACTACACTCGCTGACTTATTCTTCTTTGCGGGTCAGCGTGCGCTTAAATTCTTTTTTCAGTTTCGCAGTTCGCGGCACTATGCCAGCCAACTTTGCGTCTCATTACATCAGGGGAGAGGCGAACCCTGGAAATATTTTTGGCTATTTCAGACCCGGCTTGGGGCGCTACCATGCAAACAATAAATTTGATGTTGCGCAGCAAGATAGGTCATTATATGTCATATGAACAGTAATTCGGTAACCCAACACATTGTTTTATTTGAGGAAGCTGGCCAAAGGCTGGATAATTTCCTGTTTCGCATGGCAAAAGGGGTGCCAAAGACCCATATTTACCGAATTATTCGCTCTGGCGAGGTCAGAGTGAACAAAAAAAGGGCCGATGCCAGCCAAAAAATCCAAGAAGGGGACGTTTTACGCCTACCTCCACTGCGAGTTTCTGAGGCAAAAGCACCCACCAATGACTTCATTTCGAAGAAGATAAATGCAGAAATAAGAATTTTGCATGAAGATGACAGCATTTTAGTGGTAGATAAGCCATCAGGGATAGCTGTTCATGGTGGTTCAGGGGTGTCTTTGGGCTTGATTGAGGCCATGAGAGCCCAAAGACCCGATGCTAAATTCCTGGAATTGGTTCACAGACTCGATCGTGATACTTCTGGCATTTTGATGTTGGCCAAGAAACGCAGTGCCTTGGTTCATCTTCACGAGCAGATTCGTGAGGGAAAGATGGAAAAGCGCTACTTATTAATAGTGCATGGTCAATTGCCGGTCAGTGCTAAGTCAATTCCACTCAAATACCCGCTACTCAAATACTTGCTTCCGAATGGGGAGCGTCGGGTCAGGGTGGCCGAAGATGGTGGCCAGCCAAGTCATACCAATATCCGTGTCAAAGCAAATTATCGCGATGGTTTATGCAGTTTGGTTGAGGCCCAGCTTAAAACGGGGCGTACCCATCAAATCAGGGTGCATTTGCAAACCTATGGCCACCCTATTTTGGGTGATGACAAGTACGGCGATCAAGAATTAGATAAAGTATTAAAACCAAAGAGACTATTGCTTCACGCAAGACATTTATCATTCATCCATCCTAAAACAGAAGAAAAGATGACTTTCGAGGCGGATACCCCCGAAGCATTCGAAAAAATGGAGACAGCATGAAGTTAGCCGCTTACCAGTACCAAGCCGAGCAATACGTGGGAGTTATTTCTCAAGATCTACAAACAGTCACCCCTTATCAATTGAGTAAGGAAGAGTCTGCACGAGGCGCATTGGCGATCATTGACTTAATGTCTGAAGGCAAATCTTTGCCGACTTTGGGTGCTGCTGTTGCATTAAAGGATGTTTGTTTATTGGCCCCGATCCCCAAGCCAAAGAGAAATATTTTTTGCGTGGGTAAAAACTATTTAGATCACGTCAAAGAAATCAAAGACAGCAAATTGGGTGAAGCGCAGGGCGCCATGGCCAACTTGCCAAAGCACCCAGTGGTGTTCAGTAAAGTGCCAGAGTCTGTGATCGGTCCACGCGTTGGGATTGATAGTCATCCTCAGGCCACCCAAGAAATGGATTACGAGGCTGAGTTAGCGGTGGTGATCGCTAAAAAAGGCAAAGGCATTGGTCAAGCTGATGCCATGAGTTATATCTGGGGATACACCATCATCAATGACATCAGTGCGCGTGATGTGCAGGCCAAGCATGTGCAATTTCATTTGGGTAAGAGCTTTGATACCTTTTGCCCGATGGGCCCTTGGTTAGTTTCGGCAGATGAGTTGGATTCAAGCAAGGCATCCATTAAGTGTTGGGTGAATGGTGAGTTAAGGCAAGATGCGACCACTGAATTATTGATTTTCAATATCCCAACCATCATCGAGGCAATTTCAAAAGGCATGACCTTGTACCCAGGTGATGTGATTGCCACTGGCACCCCCAGCGGTGTAGGCATGGGCTTTAAGCCCCCTCGTTTTTTAAAGAAGGGTGATACCGTCAAGATTGAAATTGATGGTATTGGTACTTTAGAAAATCCAGTTATTTAAGGCATTGATGTCACTTCGCTATGAACTAATTGTGTGGGATTGGGATGGAACCTTGATGGATTCCACGCCCACGATTGTTAGGTGCATTCAAGATGCATGCCGAGATTTGGCTTTGCCTGTGCCCGAAGATTCTGTGGCCAGTCATGTGATTGGTTTGGGTATACAAGAATCATTGCGCAAAGCTTGCCCAACAGTTTCAGTCGATGATCACTACAAATTAATTGATCGCTTCAGATTTCATTATTTGAGCAAAGACCACGAGTTAAGTTTGTTTGAGGGCGCCAAGGATTTGTTGTATCAATTAAAAGATCGTGGACACCTCTTAGCAGTAGCAACAGGAAAGAGTCGCAAAGGTCTGGATCGTTCTTTGGGGTTTCATCAGCTCGAAGATGTTTTTGCTGACAGCCGCACGCCGGACGAATCAAAATCCAAACCTCATCCCGGGATGCTTCTAGATTTGTCTGATGCTTTATTCGTGCCGATGGAAAAAATCCTCATGATTGGGGATACAACCCATGATTTAGGGATGGCCAATGCGGCAGGGGCCGATGCCGTGGGCGTGACTTATGGTGCCCACCCCGAGCATGTTTTGAAAACGGAAAATCCTTTGGTTTGTGTCAAGAATGTTCAGGAATTATCTGATTGGTTAGCAGATAACGCATAAAAAGATTAAGCTCTTGTTTAAGCCACTCAAATTTATGGCATTAGTTAAATTACATTATTTAGATTAATGAAGAAAGTTATACATGTCTGATGAAAAAGTCTGGGAAAAACAGGCCCTAGAACATTTGTTGTTAGAGAACCTAAAAGAACAGCGTCGTGGGCGTCGTTGGCGTACTGCCGTGCGCATGATGACATTGCTGGTTTTTGTTGGTGTCGCGATCAATTTATTTGACATTGATATTGCTGGTAAGTCCAGCATGGGTAAGCACACTGCTTTGGTTGATTTACAAGGTGAAATTGCGCCAGACACCAAGGCAAGTGCGGATGCTATCAATGCATCATTGCAAGCAGCCTTTGAAAACTCTGAAAGTGTTGGCGTGATTTTGCGCATCAACAGCCCTGGTGGTTCACCTGTTCAAGCAGGCATCATTCACGATGAAATGTTGCGCTTACGCGCGAAGTATCCTCAAAAATCATTGCACGTGGTGGTTGAAGAAATTTGCGCATCCGGTGGTTACTATGTGGCAGCCGCTGGCGAGAAGATTTATGTTGATAAAGCGAGTTTGGTTGGCTCTATCGGCGTGATCATGAATGGCTTTGGCGTCACTGGCTTGATGGAAAAGTTAGGAATTGAGCGTCGCGCCATCACCGCTGGTAAAAATAAAGCGTTGTTGGATCCATTCAGCAAGCAAGATCCCAAGCAAAAAGAATTTGTGCAAGGAATGATCACTGAGGTGCACGAGCAGTTCATCACGGTGGTCCGTGCCGGTCGCGGTGATCGCTTGAAAGAAACCCCAGACATGTTCACTGGTTTGGTGTGGAATGGTGCCAAGAGTGTTGAGTTGGGTTTGAGCGATAGTTTGGGCAGTGTTGATGTCGTGGCTCGCGATGTTTTTAAAGCATCAAACATTGTTGACTACACCATGAAAGATAACTTGGCTGAAAGAGTGGCCAAACGGTTTGGTGCTGCGATGGGCGAGGGCGCTACCAGGGCATTGATGTACGGCGGACAGTTGCGCTGACCTCAGTCAAGACTAAGCCAATATCAAGAACACAGCCGGTCGTTGATGAAGAGCTTGGAGTAATCCAGGCTCTTTTTTTATCTGCGCTTGCCACGCACTCACAGTTTTAGAAATCACCAAAGCATTGGGCAAACTCAAATCTGCCGCGACACACATTTGCGTATTGCCTTGAAGGGACTGAAGCATGGCTTCAATCATCGCTGCATTGCGATAGGGCGTTTCAATCCACAATTGAGTTTGATTTTTTCTCTTAGACTCTTGCTCTAATTGTTTGAGTGCCGCAGTTCTTTCTGGATCTTTCACAGCAATGTAGCCATGAAAAGCAAAGCTTTGGCCATTCATGCCAGATGACATCAATGCCAATAACAAAGAGTTAGGCCCAATCAAGGCGCGCACCGGAATGCCCATTTGGTGGGCGGTGTTCACAACATCAGATCCCGGGTCAGCAATCGCAGGCAGACCGGCTTCAGACATCAAGCCCATGTCATGACCATCGAGTAATGGTTGAAGCATGGCTTTTAAATTGGTGGATCCATGAGCAGATTCTTTTCCTGGGCCGCGCCACTCAGTCATCTGCATTTCTTGGATGGGGCAGATCAATGGTGATTGCGAACCAATGGCCTTCAGTAAAGCTCTGGCAGTTTTTGCATTTTCAACAATCCAATAACGCAGCTGAGAAGCTCGCTCGATCGTATCGCGAGGCAAGACATGGTTGAGTTGTGACTCGCGATCATCGTCACCCAAGGTGTTCGGAATTAAATAAAGAGTGCCTGGCATTTTTAATTCTTTATCTATCTAGGGGGATAGAAAAGCCTGCATCACGCAACAGTGTGCAAACCGTTATCAAGGGCAAACCAATCAAGGCGGTTGGGTCGTCACTGCGGACATGTTCTAAGAGACAAATACCCAAACCTTCTGATTTAGCACTGCCTGCGCAATCGTAGGGTGTTTCAGCCAAAAGATAAGCTTCTAAAACAGCATCGTCGACTTGTCTGAATTTAACTTCGGTGATGGCGTTCACAGTTTTTGCTGATCCTGCGTGGGCCACACAAACAGCCGTGTGAAATTTCACAGTTTGACCACGCAACTTTTGCAGTTGCGCCATGGCATTTGCATGATCACCTGGCTTGCCCATGGCAATACCATTCAAATCAACCACCTGATCTGAGCCAATCACGTAGGCCGAAGGATTAGATAGTGACACCGCCAATGCTTTGGCTTGGGCTAAACGAATCGCCATCAATTCTGGGGTTTCATTCGGTAAGGGGGCCTCATCCACTTCAGGGGAGATGGTGTCAAATGACAGCCCAAGGCGACCCAACAATTCCTTCCTGTACTTGGAGGTGGAAGCCAAGATCAATTTTTTGCTTTGACTGGCTGAATCATTGGATAAATTGCTTGGGTTCGGGGCGGCACTCATTTATGCTTTCGGTATGAATTCAAAAAATATGACACCCCACATTTTGCCGAATAATGCCAAAGACCTTCAATCCATCGATACGAGGTCTGGGCTGACTTACATCGGTCAGGGGGTGCTCGAACTATCTCACTTTCCTAGATTGTTACAGGAAATGACGCTTGAGGCTAATTTCCAGCCTTCAGGAGTGCACTGGGAGATAAGTACCTGGTTTGAGGAGCGTTTAGGAACAATTCCTATGCAATACATGCACTTACGTCTAGCCCTTGACTTGCCACTGACCTGCCAAGCCTGTTTGCAGCCTTATATTGAATCTTTGGACTCGGACCGCGATTACATCCTTTTTGAGACTGAAGAGGAGGCTGAAGCCTGGGATTTTGATGAGGAAAATCAAGATGCTGAGGATGCTTTGGTGTCCTCTGAGACCTTTAATCTATTGGAAACCATCGAAGAAGAGCTGCTTTTGACCCTGCCTTTGATGGCCAAACACCCCCTGGGCGAGTGCAAGCCAGAGGACCTCCAAAAAGTGAAGAAAACCCTTAAATCGGGGTCAGAAGAGATCATCATCAAGAAGCCCAATCCATTTGCAATCCTAGAAAAGCTCAAGAAACAATGACTTTATGCTAGAATCTCGGATTCGTTTAGGAGTAAAAACATGGCTGTTCAACAGAATAAAAAATCACCGTCAAAGCGTGGCATGCACCGTGCACACGACTTCTTGTCTGCACCTTCATTGGCAGTTGAGCCAACGACTGGTGAAGCTCACTTACGTCACCACATCAGCCCAAATGGCTACTACCGTGGTCGTAAGGTTGTTAAGACTAAGAACGACTAATTCCCTCACAGGAAAAGATCAAGCGGCACTTCCAGCAGCCGCTTTTTTCTAAAATAACAATTTCATGAGCGTCACGCTAGCAGTTGATGCGATGGGTGGAGACCACGGTCTAGTGGTCACAGTACCCGCCAGCACAGGCCTTCTGGCAGAGTTGCCAGATCTACATGTAAGACTCGTCGGTAACGCTGATTTAATCAATCAAGCGTTAGCCCAAGTTCCCTCTGAAATAAAGAGCCGGATCACGGTCGTCCATGCCTCCGAAGTTGTCACAATGGATGACTCCATTGAAGTGGCTTTGCGCAAGAAAAAAGACTCATCCATGCGCGTGGCTGCTGAGCAAGTCAAAGAAGGTCTTGCGCAAGCAGCTATTTCAGCCGGCAATACGGGCGCCTTGATGGCGATCTCTCGTTATGTTTTAAAGACCTTGGATGGCATTGATCGCCCAGCGATTGCTGCGGTCATGCCAAATCAATTGGGCAAAGGCACAATCGTTTTAGATTTGGGCGCCAATGCTGATTGTGAAGCGATTCATTTATTGCAGTTTGCTCAAATGGCGGATGTGATGGCCAGAGCTGTGGACGGTATAGCCAATCCTACGATTGGCCTTTTGAACATCGGTGAAGAGGTGATCAAAGGCAATCAGGTGGTTAAAGAGGCGGGTGAGTTATTGCGTCAAAGCAACTTGAACTTCTACGGCAACGTTGAGGGCAATGACATATTTAAAGGCACCACCCATATTGTGGTGTGCGATGGTTTTGTTGGAAACGTGGCGCTAAAGACCAGTGAGGGTTTGGCTTACATGATTTCTGGAATGATCAAAGAAGAATTTGGCCGTAATTGGTTAAGCCGTTTGATGGCTTTGGCAGCAATGCCAGTTTTATTGCGCTTTAAAAAGCGCGTTGATCACCGTAATTACAATGGCGCAGTACTCTTAGGTTTGCGTGGTTTGATTCTTAAGAGCCATGGCTCAGCGGATAAAAAAGCATTCACCACCGCATTGCGCAGAGCTTATGAGGGCGCTAAAAATAATATGGTTGGAAAGGTGGCGGATGCGCTGACTGTGGCGCATGCTTCAAGCTCTAATAATGAGACTCCGACGTAAGGATTCAATTCAATGACTCAATTGACTCGACGATACGCAAAGATACTTGGCACAGGCAGTTATTTGCCAGCCAATAAAGTGACCAATGCTCAGATCACTGAAAGACTCGCCAAAGATGGTATTGAAACCAGCGATGAGTGGATTTTTTCAAGAAGCGGCATCAGTGCACGTCATTTTGCTGCCCCCAATCAGTTGACCAGTGACCTAGCTTTAGAAGCATCTAAAAAAGCGATCGAAGCGGCAGGTATCACTGCTAATGACATCGATTTAATTATTTTGGCAACTTCAACACCTGATAACTTGGGTGGATTCCCAAGTACTGCTTGCGTGTTGCAAGATAAATTAGGCATCACCAATCAATGTGCAGCCTTTGACGTTCAAGCTGTTTGCTCAGGCTTTGCATACTCTTTGGCAGTGGCTGATAGTTTTATTCGCAGCGGCATGCATCAAAAAGTGTTGATCGTGGGCGCAGAAACATTCTCAAGAATTTTAGATTTCAAGGATCGCGGTACTTGCGTGCTCTTCGGTGATGGTGCCGGAGCAGTGGTGGTGGGTGCGAGTGATGAGCCAGGTATTTTGGCAGCTGCCATGCATGCGGATGGCAGTCATCGTGACATCTTGTGTGTGCCAGGCAGAACTGAGCATGGCGCTTTAGAAGGCTCTGCCTTTTTGAAAATGGACGGCCAAGCAGTATTTAAATTGGCAGTGAAAGTTTTGGAACAAGTGGCTCAAGAAGTTTTAACGGCTGCAAAATTAACACCTGCAGACATTGATTGGTTGATTCCTCACCAAGCCAATATCCGCATCATGGAAGGCACCGCTAAAA
This sequence comes from uncultured Polynucleobacter sp., assembly GCA_937863045.1. Lineage (GTDB taxonomy): Bacteria > Pseudomonadota > Gammaproteobacteria > Burkholderiales > Burkholderiaceae > Polynucleobacter. The sequence continues at coordinate 14,227 of CALMBU010000146.1, forward strand.
AACTAGGCATTGCTTTGGATCATGTGGTCGTGACCGTTCAAGATCATGGCAACACATCAGCGGCATCGATTCCCCTAGCACTTGACACTGCAATCCGTGCTGGTCAAATCAAACGTGGACAACATCTTCTGATGGAAGGTGTGGGTGGTGGTTTCACCTGGGCTGCTGCAGTTGTTAAGTACTGATGGTGACAACCTTCAATAAAAATTAAGCAAAAAATTAAATAAGTAAAAAATAAATAAGCTCAATCACTTAAAAAAATCACAGGAATTTTCATGAAATTTGCATTTGTATTTCCCGGTCAAGGTTCTCAAGCAGTCGGCATGCTGATTGCTTGGGGTGACAACGCTGAAGTCAAAAGAACTTTGGATGAAGCTTCAGAAGCTTTGGGTGAAGACATTGCAAAATTAATTGCAGAAGGCCCTGCTGAAGCTCTTTCTTTGACCACCAATACACAACCTGTGATGCTAACGGCGGGTGTTGCTTGTTATCGCGCTTGGATTGCAGCAGGCGGTCCTGCTGCATCAGTGATGGCTGGTCACAGCTTAGGTGAATATGGTGCTTTGGTTGCTTCAGGCGTGATTGAATTCAAAGACGCCGTGCCGATGGTGAGATTTCGCGCGCAAGCGATGCAAGACGCCGTGCCGGTTGGCACAGGTGGCATGGCCGCTATTTTAGGTTTGGATGATGATGCCGTTCGCAAAGCATGTGCTGATGCGCAGTCAGCCACCGGTGAAGTGGTTGAGGCAGTGAACTACAACGCGCCAGCACAGGTAGTGATCGCTGGTTCAAAAGCAGGTGTAGAAAAAGCTTGTGAGCTTGCTAAAGAGGCTGGCGCAAAACGTGCTTTACCTTTGCCGGTGTCTGCGCCATTCCATTCATCATTGCTCAAGCCGGCTTCTCAAAAATTAGAAACATATTTGACTGATAAAACATTCAAAGTACCAAGCATCGATGTGATCAATAACGTGGATGTCAGCGTATTAAAAGACCCGGCAGCCATTAAGAATGCCTTGGTCAGACAAGC
>CALMBU010000147.1 GCA_937863045.1 uncultured Polynucleobacter sp.
TTAACCCTAAGCGAACTGTTTTTTGCACAGGCTTATCTTTCAAACCTGATTGATCTAATACCCACACCTTACGAACCATCACCCTTGGCCCAGCGCCCATTGGTTTAGCTCCCGCTGACCTAGCAGCTGAACCAGCACCAGCTGAACCAGCACCAGCCGGTCTAGGGCCCGATTTACTGTCAGCCGCAGATTCAGCATTGGGCATCTTGAAACGCAAAGCCGCATTTGAAATGCGCAACACTTTTTCTTTTTGCTCAGTGATGATGGATGTGTTGGCGGTCATGCCTGGCAAGAGTTTTAAGTCCGTATTTTGAGCGGTCAATAAGACGGTGTAAGTAATCACGTTTTGCACATTGATCGGCGCTTTACGAACTTGCTTGACCTTGCTTTGGAAAACCTTGCCCGGGAATGCATCTACCGTGAAGGTAGCTGTCATGCCCTCAGTGATGCGACCAACATCCGATTCATCAATCGCTGTTTCAACTTGCATATCTGCTAAATCTTGCGCGATGATGAAAAGCTCTGGTGCCTGCAAACTAGCCGCAACCGTTTGACCTCGTTCAACACTGCGCTTGACCACCACGCCATCCACTGGTGAACGAATGACTGTATCGTCCAAAGCTTTTCTAGCCATGGTCAAAGAAGCCTTGGCACTCTTATAAGCACTCAAGGTTTGATCAAATGCAGACGGAGAGATGAAATTCTTTTCAATCAAGCGCTTGTTGTTGTCATGATTGCGCTTGGCCAAAAGATAATTGGCTTCGGCTTGCTCAAATCGTGCTTGCCACTCACGTGGATCAATCCGCGCAATCACCTGAGATTTTTTAACCACATCATTGAAGTCAACATAAATCTCTTGAACCATGCCAGAGACTTGCGTACCCACTTGGACTGACTTCACGGGATTCAAGGTACCACTGGCACTGATTGTCACTGCCAAAGGACCCTCTTCTAGAGCAACGGTTTTGTACTGCGGTCCGCCCCAACCAAAAATGGATGCCAGCAC
>CALMBU010000148.1 GCA_937863045.1 uncultured Polynucleobacter sp.
CAATTATTTATATTATTCATAAGTAATTGTACAAAAAAATATTACTTAGTCTTTGAGGCCTCATCCTTGGCAGGGTCATTGGCTGGCTTTTTACCTGGAACTACCTGCACAAAGATCTCACCTTCTTTGCTCATGCCGTGCTCTGCGCGAGCACGCTCTTCAATCGCTTTGGTACCGTCTTTGAGGTCTTTTACTTCGCCAGATAGCTTGGCGTTGCGTGCCGCAAGGGCATCATTCTTTTCCATTTGTTTTGATACTTGGCGATCAAGTTCATAAACTCTTAACCAACCGCCCTTACCTAACCACAATGGGTATTGAATAATCACCAAGAGAGCCAACATGCCGTAAACAACGATGCGCATCTGGGCTCTCTTTTCCGGTGAGGTTTTTTAAAATTACTTGCGTAAGTTATAGAAAGTTGACTTGCCTGGATATGTTGCAATATCTCCCAAGTCTTCTTCGATGCGGATCAATTGGTTGTACTTGGCAATACGATCAGAACGTGACAATGAACCAGTTTTGATTTGACCTGCATTGGTACCAACAGCAATGTCTGCAATCGTGCTGTCTTCTGTCTCACCTGAACGATGAGAGATCACTGCCGTGTAACCAGCGCGCTTAGCCATTTCAATCGCAGCAAATGTTTCAGTCAAAGTACCGATTTGGTTCACTTTGATCAAAATTGAGTTGGCGATGTTCTTTTCAATGCCTTCTTTAAGAATTTTGGTATTGGTTACAAATAGATCGTCACCCACCAATTGGATCTTCTTGCCTAGTTTCTCAGTCAAGATTGCCCAACCTTCCCAGTCACCCTCGTGCATACCATCTTCGATTGAGACGATTGGGTATTTATCAACCAAGTTAGCAAGGTAGTTGGCAAACTCTACTGAAGTTAATTGCAAACCTTCACCAGACAAATCATATTTGCCATCTTTGTAGAACTCACTGGCAGCACAATCCAAGGCCAATAGAACATCTTCGCCTGGCTTGTAACCAGCTTTTTCAATCGCTTGAAGAATGGTGTTCAAGCACTCTTCATTGCTCTTAAAGTTAGGTGCAAAACCACCCTCATCACCAACAGATGTCGACATACCTTGGTCATGAATGATTTTCTTTAAAGCGTGGAAAACCTCTGCACCACAGCGCACGGCTTCACGGAAACTTGTCATGCTCACTGGCACGATCATGAATTCTTGAATATCCAAGCTGTTATTAGCGTGTGAACCACCGTTCACAATGTTCATCATTGGCACCGGTAACTGCATCGCACCTGAACCACCAAAATATCTGTACAAGGGCAAACCAGCTTCTTCAGCAGCTGCGCGTGCAACCGCCATAGACACGGCCAAAGTTGCATTAGCACCTAAACGTGATTTGTTGTCAGTACCATCTAAGTCAATCAAAGTGCGGTCAAGGAAAGCCTGTTCGCTGGCATCAAGACCCATCACAGCTTCTGCGATTTCAGTATTGATATTTTCAACAGCTTTTAGAACACCTTTTCCAAGGTAACGACCTGGCTCATCATCACGCAACTCAACAGCTTCACGTGAACCAGTTGATGCTCCTGAAGGTACAGCTGCGCGGCCCATCACCCCAGACTCAAGCAACACATCGCACTCAACAGTCGGATTGCCTCTTGAATCTAGTATTTCACGTCCAATAATGTCAACGATTGCACTCATGACTTTTTCCTTAACAAATTATTTAAAATCTTTTTCCAAGTAAACGTTGCCATTTTTAACAACGTCATCCAATGCCACCAAGGTGGCGAGTAATTCTTTCATGCGATTCAACGGCACAGCATTCGGGCCATCTGACAAAGCTTTGGCTGGGTTTGGATGAGTCTCCATGAACAAACCACTCACACCAACTGCAACAGCAGCTCTTGCTAAAACTGGGACCATCTCACGTTGACCACCGCTGCTTGTGCCTTGACCACCAGGTAATTGCACTGAGTGCGTGGCATCAAAAACAATCGGAGCATTGGTTTCGCGCATGATCGCAAGACTGCGCATATCAGACACCAAGTTGTTATAGCCAAAAGATGCGCCACGCTCACACGCCATGAACATATCTTCTGACAAACCAACTTCTTTGGCAGCAGCGCGGGCTTTATCAATCACGTTCTTCATGTCGCCTGGGGCCAAGAATTGGCCTTTCTTGATGTTCACTGGCTTACCGCTTTGAGCGCAAGCACGAATGAAATCAGTCTGACGACATAAAAAAGCTGGGGTTTGCAAGACATCAACAACGGCTGCCACTGGTTTGATTTCATCAACCTCATGAATATCAGTCAAAATATTCACGCCAATCTCTTTTTTAACTTTGGCCAAAATCTCAAGGCCCTTTTCCATACCAAGACCGCGGAATGAAGTGCCAGACGAGCGATTGGCTTTATCAAAAGATGATTTATAAATGAATGGAATACCTAAAGCACTGGTGATTTCTTTTAACTGGCCAGCAGTATCCATGGCCATTTGCTCAGACTCAATCACGCACGTGCCAGCGATTAAAAAGAAACGCTTATCAAGACCAATTTCAAAATCGCATAGTTTCATGGCTAACTCCTTAATTCCTTAATGCTGCGCAGCTTAGCCTTCATGACCTGCAATACCCTTTTGGTTTAAGGCTGCTTTGATGAATGCAGAGAACAATGGGTGACCATCTCTTGGAGTCGACGTGAACTCAGGATGGAACTGAACACCAAAGAACCATGGGTGCATGCTGCTTGGTAACTCCATCATTTCCGGCAAAGACTCATTAGGAGTTCTTGCAGAAATGATCATCCCAGCAGACTCTAATTTAGGCACGTACACATTGTTCACTTCAAAACGATGGCGATGACGCTCATTCACCTCTGAGCCATAAATCTTTTCAGCCAAAGTGTTTGGCTTCACTGGGCAACGCTGAGATCCTAAACGCATCGTACCACCCAAATCTGAAGCCTCATCACGCTTTTCAACACGACCCTCACGATCCATCCACTCAGTGATCAAGGCGACCACAGGGTGCGGACCATTCGGCTCAAATTCTGTACTGTTAGCGCCTTTTAGGCCAGCCACATGACGAGCAAACTCAATCACCGCCAACTGCATACCTAGGCAGATACCAAGGTAAGGGATTTTGTTTTCACGGGCGTACTTGATAGCAGCAATCTTTCCTTCAGTGCCCCTCTTACCAAAACCACCAGGAACCAAAATAGCATCCAAACCAGCAAGGCTTGAAACATCACCACCATCTAAATTCTCTGAGTCGATATAGCGAATACCAACTTTAGTTTCATTATGAATACCAGCATGACGCAAAGCTTCGATCAATGACTTATAAGACTCTGTTAAGTCAACATATTTACCAACCATGCCAATCGTTACTTCATGCTTTGGATTTTCGAGACTGTGAACCAGGCCATTCCAAACAGATAAATTGGCCGGCTTTGCATCAATGCGCAACTCATGGCAAATCAACTCATCCAAGCCCTGCTCATGAAGCATTTGTGGAATCTTGTAAATCGTATCAACGTCCCAAACAGAAATCACTGCTTGTTCGCGCATATTTGCAAACAAAGAAATCTTGGCGCGCTCATCTTCAGGAATTGGGCGGTCTGCACGGCACAACAATGCTGTTGGCATGATGCCGATTTCTCTTAACTTTTGAACTGAGTGTTGTGTTGGTTTGGTTTTCAACTCACCGGCGCTGGCAATGTAAGGAACCAAGGTCAAATGAACGAATGCGGTGTCACCTTGAGGCAATCTCAAGCTCATTTGGCGAGCTGCCTCTAAAAACGGTAAGGACTCGATGTCACCAACTGTGCCACCAATTTCACAAATGGCCACATCCGCATGACCATCATGGCTAGATTTAGCACCACGCTCAACAAAACTTTGGATTTCATTGGTGATGTGTGGAATGACCTGAACAGTCTTACCCAGATATTCACCACGGCGCTCTTTGCGAATCACAGACTCATAAATTTGACCGGTCGTGAAGTTATTGCTCTTACGCATCTTGGCAGAGACAAATCTCTCGTAGTGACCTAGATCGAGGTCAGTCTCGGCACCATCCTCGGTCACGAATACTTCTCCGTGCTGGAAAGGGCTCATCGTGCCAGGGTCAACGTTGATGTAGGGGTCTAATTTTAAGAGGGTGACTTTTAGGCCGCGCGATTCAAGAATGGCGGCTAAGGAGGCGGCTGCGATACCCTTCCCTAGGGAAGAAACCACACCACCAGTAACAAAGATGAATTTAGTCATCGAATATGCTTAGTGGGTAATACGCAATTATAGCGATACCCAGCAAGAATGCTCAAAATTTCATCTTAAAACATCTTTTTAAGCCACCAAGCCTTTGCCAGACTGGGTCTTCAATTTTTGAGAAGATTAAATCAAGCATTTTTGACATTATTGATGCCATGATCGACGCTGCGATTCACGCCAATCTTTTCTAGAACACTGCTTCCCCTTAAATTCCCAAATTTGAGCTCCTGTGTGAATAGTTTCAAGTATCGGAATCTCTCGCTCAACATATCTCTCCACCACTTTCTTATTGGGATGACGGTATCGATTCCGATATCCCGCTTGTGCAACCGCCCACTGCGGCTTGATTGCATCAAGAAATATTGAAGATGAAGATGTAGCACTGCCATGGTGAGGCATCAGCAAAATAGATATCAACTCATCAACGGGCTTGTACTGATTGGCAATGATTGCCTCACCGCCACGTTCAACATCACCCGTTAACCAGAATGAGTAATGCCCGTTCGTCACTTCGATGACACAACTGATTGCGTTGGGCTTGCCGGTGTGGTGCACGCTGGCAAAGGTCATCTCAGGGCCAGGATGCCAAACCTTGAATAAAACACCGTCCCACCACCAACTCTGACCCGCTTGGCATGGCAAAGCTGGCAATTGAGAATCTTTGGCCTTATCAAGCAAAAAATGCCATTCCGGCAAGGTTCCCAATAAGTCTCCAAAGGTGACACCTTTCATCAAGCTCAAAGCACCGCCGACATGATCCGTATCTTTATGACTAATGACCAGACGATCAATGAATGAAATCCCCTCACCTCTTAAAAATGGCAAAACGTTTCTTTCTCCAGCATCTGATTGAGGGGATGTTTTTGGGCCAGTGTCATACAGCAAACGTTTGCTGTGTGTTTCAACCAGCACTGCAGTGCCTTGCCCAATGTCTAAAACCGTCACCTTGAAGTCACCATGAGCCACCTCAGGAAGCTTTGGCCAAAGTAGAGGCAAACAACAGCAAAGTCCCAGCAGTCTGCTTTTATAACTCCGTGGCAATGGACCAGGCCTGATCGCGTAAATGATTCCCGCTGTAGAAATCACAAAAAATAAAAGGTTTGGTTGCGGTAAATAGGCAACCGACCAGAACCATGATGACATTGGCTTTAAAAACCAAGCCACCAACACCATGCATGAATGCGCAACCCATAAACATCCATCACTGATCGGTGAAGGCAAAACAGCCCCCAACATGGCAAACGGAGTAACAATAAAACTCACCAGTGGAATGGCGAAGGCATTTGCCAGAGGTGACACCACTGAAAACTGAGAAAACCAATACAAGGTTAAAGGCAGCAAAGCAATCGTCACCACTGCTTGCACACGAGTAGCCTCCTTAAATGATTGCCACCATTTTTGCGATCGGCTGTAACCATATTCAGACATACCATCTTGACCAGGCATGGCAAACAAGATGGCTGCTACGGCACCAAATGAGAGCCAGAAGCCAGGCGTGTAGGCAGCCCAGGGATCTAAGAAAAGAACGACGAACAAAGCCCACCACCAAATATCAAAAGCGCGGGTGATTCGGCCGGTCCACAAAGCCACAGCAACCACACCCACCATGTACATGGTTCTTTGCGCCGGAATCTGAAAGCCAGCAAGCCAGGTATAAATCAAGGCCACCAGAAAGCCACTCAATGCCGATACTTTTTGAGTTGCACAGAACATCGGCAATGAACGGCGACGCCAGAAACGATTCGCCAAAGCAGCCCCCATGCCAGCCAACATCGTGACATGCAAACCAGAAATGCTAATCAAATGCCCAATGCCAGTTGCATTGAAGACGCGCCAATCATCTTGAGGAATCGCATTTTGTTCACCCATCACCAAGGCAATCAACACCCCAACATAGGGGGCCTCTTCAGGAGCCGATCGCTTGATACGTTCGCGCAAATGCCAACGAGTTAACTCAACAAATGTTGTAAAACTTAAATGAAAGTCATCCAAGAGAGCTGGCTTCCATGATCTTGGCAAACCTTTCGCATTTGCTTTAACAGAGCCAGTGGCACCAAGATCTTGTTGAAACATCCAACGCTCAAAATCAAATCCATGCGGGTTCATAAGGCCATGGGCTCTTTTGAGAACCACTGGTAAACGCCATCTTTGCCCAGGCTGAATATCGGGCAAGACTCCCTCACCACGCCAACCAGGGTACCAACCTAGAGAAAGTCGATTCGGAAAATCTTTTAGGTCAATGTTGATTGATTCATCTTCATGAATCACCTCCTCTACTTTTAATGAAAATCTCAATGATTGATCACCCTGATGGGGCAAACCATCAACCACTCCAGTTACCAACAATGGGACACCCTCTAACTCTGGAGATAAATCATTGATCAGGCGTGTGTGGGTCAGATAAGCAGACCAACTAAAGCCCAATAAAAACAACACCAACATCCACAAAGAAATTTTTATCTTCGGTAAGGTTGGGGTTTTAAAAAATCTGAGGAGATAAATCGTTATTAGTAAACATCCCATCACCAAGATGAGCATCATCCACACATCACTTTTGGGCAAGAGTGGCAAAAAAAGTAAAAGAGATTCCCCGGCAATGAATGCCGTTAATAAAAAGCGCAAGTTATCTAGTCTTTAGAGAGAGGTAACTGAGCAAGCAATGTTGCCCAGCGAGGAATCACGCGCAAGGCGTTATTGGCACAGATGGTCTGAGTTTGACCGATGGATGTGGAACGAATCTCTGCAAGTACTGATGAAATCTGCGGTAACTCTGCAGGCTCATTGCGATGGCTTATTTGTTTTGCCAACCAAGCAGGTGGAATATCTGGTGCATCAGTTTCAAGGACGATGCTTTCAAAAGGCAAATCTTTGGCCAAGCGTCGGATTTGTAAAGCCCTAGGGAAGGTCATGGCTCCGCCAAAACCCATCACAAAATTTAACTTGATGAAATGCTCAGCTTGCTGAAAGCTGCCATTGAATGCATGCGCGATGCCACCGATGATCTTTCTAGATCTTAAGGCTTTCAAAATGGCATCTTGGGAGCGGCGCACATGCAAAATCACCGGTAAATTAAATTCTTCCGCAAGATCAAGTTGCTTCTCAAAAAAGAATGATTGGTGATTGGCATCCAAGTCAGGTAAAAAATAATCTAAGCCAATCTCTCCAATTCCGACAAAACGAGGATCATCCAAAGCCTCAATCACTGCATGTCTTAAAAGCTCTAAATCTGTCTCTTTTGCTTCTGGTGTAAAGATTGGATGAATGCCCAAGGTATAACAGCTTGCAGGCATTAATTGAGCAGCTTGATGGGTCAGGTTTTTTACAGATAAATGATCTTTTGCACGAACGGCTGGTAAAAGAATGCCACTAACACCCGACTGAGCAGCGCGGGCAATCATGGCATCACGATCAAGGCCAAACTCATCCGCATCGAGATGGCAGTGGGTATCTAAACACAAAGCCACGTTAGCGAGCTTTCAATACGCCATGGTCTAAACGTAAAACGCGATCACATCTTGCGGCGCGCAATGGATCATGGGTCACGATCACAAATGCTGTGCCCTGACTTTTGGCAATATCCAACATCAAATCAAAAACAGTGTCCGCTGTTTCAGCATCCAAGTTTCCAGTGGGCTCATCTGCTAAAACACAGCTTGGCTTGGTCACCAAAGCTCTAGCAACCGCGACGCGCTGACGCTCACCACCTGACAGAGCTGCCGGGCGATGATCCATTCGATGAGATAAACCTACTTTCGTGAGCATTTCTTTGGCCATGGCTCTGGCTTCATCGTTATCAATGCCTCTGATACGCAATGGCATGGCCACATTATCCAAGGCACTGAACTCAGCCAAGAGATGATGGAATTGGTAAATGAATCCTAAATGTTGATTGCGCAACTTATTCAGATCAGACTCAGAGAGATGAGCCAAGGATTGTCCCGCCAAAATAACCTCACCTTGGCTGGCATGATCCAAGCCACCCAAAAGGTGCAACAAGGTACTCTTGCCCGAACCCGAGGCTCCAACGATGGCCAATTTTTCACCAATTGCAAGCTCCAAACTGATGTCATGAAGGACTTGCACAGCCAAGTCACCTTCTCCATACGTTTTGGAAATATTCTTCGCCACCAAAGACATGTTCATATTCAATCCCTCACTCATAACGCAAGGCCTGAGCCGGTTGAATTTTGGCCGCTCTCCAGCTTGGATAAAGCGTGGCCAAAAGAGAAAGGATGAATGCCATCAAACCAACTGTGATCACGTCACTGCTGCGCACATCAGAAGGCAGGCTCGAAATAAAGTAAATATCACGAGGTAAGAACTGAACACGGAAGATTGCTTCTAAGCTTGGCACAATCACATCGATGTTCAATGAAATGAGTAAGCCCAAGAAGATTCCACCCAAGGTACCGATTGCTCCAATCATGAAGCCCTGAGCAAAGAAAATTCTTTGAATCATTCCTGCACTCGCCCCCATGGTTCGAAGAATCGCGATATC
>CALMBU010000149.1 GCA_937863045.1 uncultured Polynucleobacter sp.
GCCCAATCGTATTTCACAGATTTAAAACTTTGATATAGTCAATTTTTCGATTAATCCTAGGTTCAACATGTACTGGCTATCCCTATTACTAGCAGGTGTTTTTGAAATTGGCTGGCCGCTAGGATTAAAGCTATCCAACAATCCCGGCATGAAAATCTGGGGTCTTGCTTTGGCCGGAACAAGCATGGCGCTGAGCGGATTCTTACTTTGGTTTTCCTTAAAAGGCATTCCTATTGGCACGGCGTATGCGGTATGGACATCCATTGGCGCAGTGGGCACTTTTACCCTTGGTGTTTTAGTTTTTGGTGACCCCAATATTCCAATTCGCTGGGTCGGCGCCGCCTTGATTCTGCTTGGTGTAATTTTTCTGAAGATGGGGTAACACTTCGGCGCCCCAACAAAAAACCACCCGATGGTGGTTTGTAGAATCTTAGTTATGGGTTGCAAAATCAACCAGGGTCAGGGGCGCTCAATCATTCCCCTAGACTGCTGAGGGCAACTCCACCACAAAACGGGCGCCACCGCCAATCTCATCCTCATAACTGATTGAGCCACCATACCTGGTAACAATGTGCTTACAAAGCCATAAACCCAAACCCATTCCGGTTTGCTTGGTTGTGCTTAAGAGCTCAAAGAGCTGTGATTTAAATTCAACAGGAACACCTGCACCATTATCAGAAACACTTAATCGAATTAACTGCCCACTCTTAATGGCATTTATAACAATGCGGCGCTGAAGCGTTCCTGAATTGCCCAAAGCCTGAATTGCGTTATTCAGCAGGTTCAATATGACTTGCTCTATTTCGGAAGAATTAACTTTAATTAACAATTCATCATCAACTTGAAGTTGAATTTGAATATTCTTAGACTTAAGCTCTGGCTTGACAATTTCTAATACCTTGTCAATCAAGTTGCCCAACTGAACCTCTTCAGCATTTGAATCAACCTCGGTAAAGATTGATCTGAGAGATTTAACAATCGCAGCAGCCCTCTTATTATCTTCTTCTAAAGAATCTAAAACCTCTTTACCCAACTCAGGATTAATCACTCCTTTTTCTAAATTCATTTTAAGAAACTGGATGTTGAGATTGGATGCCCCAAGGGGCTGATTGAGTTCGTGAGCAATTGAAGCGGACAAAGCGCCTGTAGCAGCAGTCTTATTGGCCTTCATCAGGCCATAGATAAGACGCTCTTTCTCCTTTAAAAGATCAGTAATTTTTTTATTCTCTTCGGTCGTGCTCTTCAAAGCATTGGCAATTTGATTTTCTTTTCTGATCTGTTTTTCTAAATAGAAACTACCAAGTGCTACATACACCAATATCGTGCTGCCATAGCCAATCCACAGAAGAGTTAAAGCCAGTGCATCTTGAGCATATAGGAAGAAATTGGTTTGGGTGCTTCCAAATATTATCCATAGAGTTCTAAGAATCTCTCCAAACAAAGTGAAGGCTGTCAAAAAAATCAGCCACTTTACAACGATTGATGGATCTACCTTGTAATACTTTCTCAATTCCCAGATTTGCCAGATTAAGAATAACTCTTGCGTAATTGTGATCAAAGCCACGCGATGCTTAAAGGTGTCTGGCGTCACTCTCAGGTGGTCATAGAAAATCGAGATAAAAACCGGAATGAGCCACAAAAGCAAAGTCTGAACCTTGGTAAAAGGGCGCTGATTCCAAGAACGGTATAAAAATATGAGAAGAAAAACAGAAACAATGAACGAGGTATTGGCTATTGTGAGAAAAAACTGATGGGTCCACAAAGCAATGCCAAAGCTGAAAGAGGACAGCGCGAAAATTCCCACGCTTAAAGGCCAATAGATGCTCAGGCCACTTGCTCTACTGACGCGGTATTGATACAGGGCACTTAAAAATAACCCCAAGCCAATTAGCGAAAATGCAATAAAAAATATTTGATTGGCTAATTCCATGTCCTGCATGGTACTAAAGAACATTAACAATGTCATTTAAAACGACATACAAATAGGGCCGAAACCGCCGTCGCTCAAACAAAAAACCACCCGAAGGTGGTTTATAGAATCTTGGTGGCCCGGGGCGGAA
>CALMBU010000150.1 GCA_937863045.1 uncultured Polynucleobacter sp.
ATAGTTACATAAATAAGTTGGCAACAGATGGAATGTTTGTTTCTGTCTCCTCTGGCTCTAACCGAGTCTTTCGATTTAATGAAATTTTTTATGAAGGTTTATCTGGGCTACATGTCGAGAAGAGTGATGCCACTACGCAAATTCATGACAAGCTGGCGACTCACTACCTGTTGAAAGGTAATTCCAGCAAAGCTTTGGAGCATGCTTTTAAAGCAGGCAATAGTGATCGTATAGAAAAAATCCTTCAAACCAGTATTCGCGAAATGGCAGCAATTGGCCGCGGCGATGAGCTCATTAAATGGTCTGAATATTCTGCAGATTCTTCGATGCGTGGTGAGGTCATGAAGAAGACCATCAAAGTTGTTGGTCACTTAGTCAACTTAGATTTTGCCACCGCTGAAGCTATGGCAACAGAGCTTGAATTGATTTCAACCCAGAGTAAAGAGCTTGAATTCCTTACCCAGCTAAATTCAATGGTGTTTGCACATGTTTACTTTGCTCGTGGTGAGTTTTCAAGATCGCTGGAAATGATCGATAAAGCGCTGACCCATAAATCCCCAGCGCCTTCTCTAGAGAGCACAGATCTAATCGCCTTACTGCGCTTGCAGGCATCAATAAACTTCTTATACGACCAACCTGATGAAGTTAACTCAGCGCTTAAAGCCGCTCGAGCGTTAATGACCGAGGGCAACCTCATCAACGCTCCCTATCACTTAACCTGTCTTACAGCGGTTGCTTTGTGGAGTGAAGGTAGATTTTTTGAAGCGGCAGAACAAGCAGATATCGCAATCAATCAAGCGATGCTGGCAGGATACTCATCGATTAGCGCTCCGCTGGATGCGTACATGGTCCTTGCCAGATGCCAGTTAGAGCTTTCGCAAATTGAAGAAGCTACTGAAACCCTTACTTTGATCATGGAGAAATCTGGTAATTCACAATTGTGGCCTTGGTTCTTAATGGCTGAGGGAACCAGAGCGCGCATCAACATCACTAAGGGTCAGATTCCTCAGATGATGGAAATCATTAAGCAACAAAGAGAGCGTGTAGCAAAGCTGAAGTCACCTAATGAACTTAGCTGGCTTATCGACATGACTGAGGTTTTCTTGCGCTTCACCCTCGATGATTGGGAACGTGCAGAAGAGCTTTTGCGTCGTATGCCTAAGACTGAAATGGTTCGACAGATCGAGATCAATGCGAAGTTTCAGGCTGAACCAAAGAAGATTCCAGCGATCGTTGAAGCCTTTCCAGAAAGAACGCCACGGGAGCAGGTCAACAAGTTCCTTTATCAAGCCACTATCAATATTGATCATGAAAACTTAGCGCTGGCGCACCTGAACAAGGCGCTAGATATTGGCGCCGAAGTTGGTTATCACGAGTATTTCGTAAGGCAACACCGTTTATATCCAATCATGGTGAAAGCAGCAGCCGCTCAACCCACCGTCTTTAGAGAAAGTGTGGTTCATGAAATGACAGAGCGAATCCAGGCGATGAATAGTGACACTGGAGCCCTTGAAGAGAAGTTAACTTCACGAGAACTCGAGATCTTGAAGCACTTGACCACTGGCATTCCGCTGAGCGCAATCTCAAAGCAGCTACACATTTCGCAGAACACCATGAAAACTCACCTTAGAAATGTGTATCGAAAGCTTGGCGTAGATGGTCGCCATTCTGCGGTAGATAAGGCCAAGAAGCTGCTTTTAATCTAAATCCTTTTGCTAAGGTTGCAGATATGGGTCCAGCATTTAATCGTTTATGGGCCAGTAGTTTGATTTCCAACTTGGCAGATGGCGTCTTAATCGCTGCCGCTCCACTGCTTGCAATCACTCTTACCGACAGCAC
>CALMBU010000151.1 GCA_937863045.1 uncultured Polynucleobacter sp.
GCAATAAAGAGAAATATAAACAATAGAAAAAATAAAAAATAAAAAATAGAAAAAAGAAAAAGTAATTCATCCCAGCAAGCCAAGATTTTCAAGATAGATCTAGCCAGCCAGTAATTTAAATCATGGAAATTTATGACTTTATCTATTCAAGAAATTCAACAGCAACTTAAAAATCAGCGTTACAGCAACAAGATCAGGCATCGAGAGATAGCTCACTCAATGGGTATCTCCGAAGCTGAATTGCTGGTCGCTCACTTGGGTGAGGAGCATGCCAAAACAGACACTAATTTCAGAACCATTCGCTTAGAGCCGGACTGGGCATCCATCATCAATGATGCTCACTCTTTGGGCGAAGTCATGGCTCTGACCAGAAATGAATCATGCGTGCACGAGAAGGTGGGGCGGTATGGTCATCCCACAGGTGAAAATCATGACCTGCTCTTAGGTAAAGAAATTGACTTAAGGATTTTTTACAAAGAATGGGCTCATGGTTTTGCCGTCACCGAACACTTTCTTTTAGATTGTCGACGCAGCCTACAGTTCTTTGATTGTCATGGCAATGCACTGCATAAGATCATCATCACAGAGAGCAGCAACATCTATGCCTTTGAAAAAATCATTGAGCAATACCGATCCAAGGATCAGACTCCCAACATTGAAATACAGGCGCCTAAAAATAATCAAAAACCATCGATTGATATAGACATTGATTTACTCAGCTTTCAGAAGGATTGGCTGGGTATGTCCGATACCCATGAGTTCTATGATCTGGTCAAACGATACAAGCTCAGCAGAATCCAAGCCTTGCGCTTTGCTCCTGAGGGCTACGCCCAAAGAGTTCCACTGCATTTCACGAGAAAGCTATTGAGCAAAATCGCTATCAAGTGCATCCCTATCATGGTGTTTGTGGCCAACCGAGGAGTGATTCAAATACACACAGGACCAATCACAAGGGTGGTGATGTTAGATCCTTGGCTCAATATCTTGGATAAAAAATTCAATCTTCATTTACGTGAAGATAATGTTTATGACACATGGGTCGTGAGAAAGCCCACCGATGATGGCATTGTCACTTCTTTGGAGTTATTTGATTGTGAAGGTCAAGCCATTGCCCTGTTTTTTGGTGAAAGAAAACCAGGCACTCCTGAGTTAGATGCTTGGCAAAAAATTGTTCAAGAATTCTTGGATAAGGAGGAGCTATGCATCCATTGATTCCTGAACGTCGTCAATTATTCCAAAACATCTTTGCTCCTGCTGCGAAGGCAGCGGCAGCCACGACCATCAGTAGCTGGCTGTTCGTCAACCCAAGTTGGGCTAAACCAAGATCAACTGTATTGAAGCGTTTGGTGTGCGTGGGTGGATCTTTGACAGAGATTCTTTATGCCTTAAATCTACAAGAGCATTTGATTGCCATTGATACCACCTCCACATACCCCATGGCCACCAAAAGACTTCCCAATGTGGGGTATGCCAGAAGCCTCTCTTTAGAGGGTGTATTGAGTATGAGGCCGCAGCTTCTATTGGCCACTGAAGATGCAGGACCTCCTCAGGTATTGCGTCAAATCAGCCATGCTGGCGTTCAAGTCAGAGTATTAAAAGCCGATCATCGTTATGAAGGCTTGATTGATCGTATCAGGGCCATTGGTTTCTTATTGGGGGCGGAGGCCAGAGCAGAGAAACTGATCAAAGAAATCCATCATGAGTGGCAGCAGTACCAGCAAGATTTTGATCGCACCTTGATTGATAAAAATGAAGCCCTCGCTAAAAATGAAAGCACTAACAAAAAACTAAAAGCCATGTTCATCATGGCGCACAGTCCGCAGCAAGTCATGGTGGCAGGCCACAGCACAAGTGCGCACGCCATCATGAACTACCTGCATCTTGAAAATGCTTTCAAAACCTTGCAGGGTTATAAGCCACTCACCCCCGAGAGTGTGATTGCTGGGCAAGCAGATATCATTTTGTTAACAGATCAGGGTTTGCAAGCCCAAGGTGGTATGCAGGGGATCTTGCGCTTACCCGGTTTGATGCAAACACCAGCTGCCAGACATCGGCAGATTTATGCTCGTGAGGCCAATCATCTTTTAGGTTTTGGCCCCCGTTTACCCAGCATGCTTTATTCACTTGCCAAAGAAATACATACGGCCACGTGATGCATCAAAGTGCGCCTCTGCATGGGCATTCAAAGAATATGAGCAATCAAACGATGTTGCTGTATGCCATTGCTTTGATTGTGCTGATCACAATGGCTTTGGTGGCTGTCATTCTTGGCCCAGTTGAGATCAATTATCTGAATACCTTATCGGCTCATGATGCGCTCATGGAGAGCTATATTTTGTGGCAGGTGCGCTTACCCAGAATCTTGTTTGCCATCGTCATTGGTGCAAGTCTTGGATTGGCTGGAGCATTAACACAAGGATTGTTTCGTAATCCACTCGCAGATCCTGGTTTATTGGGTGTGAGCAGTGGTGCTGCGGCAGCGGCAGCTGGTGCCATTGTATTTTCTGGTGCTTGGGATTGGATAATGCCTGAACTGCGTGTTTGGATATTGCCCTGCGCAGCCTTCTGCGGTGCTCTGCTTGTTTGCTTTCTCTTAGATCGTCTTGCCAGGTGGTTAAGCCCAGGATCAGTGATGGGACTCTTGCTCACGGGCATTGCCATCAATGCCTTGGTTGCAGCTTTCATTGGACTATCAAGCTATCTTGCCAATGATGAACAATTAAGAAACCTATCTTTTTGGACCATGGGTTCATTGGCAGGTGCCAATTGGATGATTGTTTCATTGATGATGATAGTTCTGTTGGGCGCATTCATATACACGCAAAGATTGACGGTGCAAATCAATGCGCTCTCACTGGGTGAGTCTGTGGCAAGTCAGCTTGGCATCAATCTGAAGCAATTGCGCCAACGCATCATTGTGATGGTGGCCTTCTTGAGCGCTTGTGCGGTTGCTTGGTGCGGGATGATCGGATTCATTAGCTTGATTGCGCCTCACATAGCCAGGGTCATCGTGGGCCCTGATCATCGTCAGGTATTACCTCTATCCATGTTGTTTGGCGGCTTGTTGCTGCTAATAGCAGATACCTTGGCCAGAACAGTCGCCATCCCTGCAGAAATACCCGTGGGGATATTCACAGCCTTGTTGGGCGCGCCATTTTTCTTAAGCCTCTTGGCAAAACAACGGAAAACAATGATTTGATGAACAAAGACCAAACTATCTTGTCTTTAAAGGATGCCAGCTTAAGGCACGCCAGCTTAAAAAAGACCAGTCTAAAAATATTAAGCCCCAAAGCGCACATCAACACGCTTGGACCATTCTCTATCGATATCAAAAGCAATGAGCGCATAGCGATACTGGGACCCAGTGGCGCTGGTAAATCAACTCTATTGCAAATCATGTCTGGATTGCATGAGCATGATGGGGGCATCGAGTTTTTATCAAAGCCGATCAAGCAAATGAGCGTGCAAGAGCTTTCCTATAAAAGAGCATTCTTGGCCCAGCATCATGAAACTGCCTTTAATCTAAGCAGTGAGCTGATCATCAGTTTAGGAAGGGTGGCGAGGGACCATGACCCTGAACTCGTCACAATCATCAAAGAGTCTGCAAAGGCTGCGCAAGCAGAACATCTTTTAGAGCGATCCTATCAAACACTCTCCGGCGGAGAAAAGGCCAGAGTTCATTTGGCCAGGGTCTTTGCCCAATTATGGGATCAGCAAAACGGCCTCTTATTGATTGATGAACCCATGACTGCTTTAGACCCGGGTTTACAGATTGAGCTACTGTCATCCATTCTGACTTATTGCCAAGATAGGTCTCATGCACTGGTTGCCATCTTGCATGACATCCAACAAGCCATTGAGCACTTTGAACGTCTGATCTTAATTAAAAACGGCAAGATCATTGCTGACTTGCCGTCTCATCCTGCACCCCATCGAGAACTTGAGTGCTTGTACTCCATGAGACTAGAAAAACTTACCCGCCCAGGAAGAAAAGATCTTTTGATTCCATCAGACCCAGGATGCTCTCAAGCCATCTGATCAAGATCATGTCTTTGATTTTCTCTAAATCTCATCAACCCTATACGGTCATCACATTGGTGGTCACTGCAGTCCATGTGGCGATTATCTTATTTGGCCTACTTTCTTTTAATGCGCGCAGTGAGCGCGGAGCTCAGATCATGATGATGGCATCCCTCATCGATCACCCATCCACAACTATCTCAAACAAACCAAACAAAACAAACAAGCTAAATAACCAAAACAAACCAAAAATAAACACCTCCACCTCCACCTCCCAACATAGCCAAGAGACTGACCCGGAAAAAATTCAAAATACTGAAGAGGAGGAAAGGCAAGCGGGAATGACTGAGGTTGGAGCTGCCCCGGTCAGCATGCCCAACCCCTTTGCCAAGGGGCTGAATAATCCCAAACCTCCTTATCCCTTGATCAGTAGAAGACTGAACGAAGAGGGCAAGGTGGTCCTGAATGTGTGTGTGAGCTTGAGTGGCTTGGTGGAAAATCTGAAGCTAGAGAAAACATCAGGCTATCAGCGCTTGGATGACATCGCGATTCAAACGGTGAAGAAATGGAAATTTGTACCTGCGAAAAATCAAGACAGAGATATCAATGCTTGCTATCTCTTGCCGGTGCAGTTCATTTTGAGAAAAGAGGGCTTGAGGCTTAACAGCTAATTGGCTAAACACCTAAATCAATTGACTTCAAATCAAAGCAATTAAGCCAATAAGCCAAGCTGTTTATTTCTTCTTGCAAGCCTTGCAAGAGCCGTACAAAGATAGTGAGTGATCAACCAAGGTGAAACCTAATTTATCGGCAATCTCTTTTTGACGCTTTTCAATGGTGGCATCGAAGAACTCTTCAATCTTGCCGCATTTCACGCAAACAATGTGATCGTGGTGAGTACCTTCATTTAATTCAAAAATAGCCTTGCCTTCGCCTTTGGCAGATTCAAAGTTATTTTTTCGAAGAATGCCGGCACCTTCAAACTGCATCAAGACCCGGTAAATCGTGGCAATACCAATATCGAGCTTCTCTTTGATGACTTCAAGATAGATATCATCAGCGCTGAAGTGGCGATTGGGATTTTTATTGAAAAACTCCAAGATCTTTAATCTTGGTGCTGTGACCTTCAGTCCAGTTTCACGAAGTTCTTCGGTCGGGCTTGTTTTTTTCATGGATCACAATAATAAAAATGATGACCCCATTTTACAGTTAGTTTTATTTCTTAGTTATTTAGCTTTGCTTACTGACTT
>CALMBU010000152.1 GCA_937863045.1 uncultured Polynucleobacter sp.
AGAACAAGCTCAAATCAGTTACTCAGATGCTGTTGGAAAATTAAAAACTGGTCGAGGTAACTTGATCCGCACAGCTGAGAATGTTAAAAAACTGGGTGTTAAACCCAATAAATCATTACCGTCCAAGTTAACTGATGTGGCGGATGACGACGAATAAGTCATCACGATTTAAATACTTTTTTTAATTTTCATTCAAATAATTTTCTAAAATAATTGATCATAAAAAAACCCGCATTCATCATGCGGGTTTTTTTATTGACTTCGCTCTTGTTAGAGCATCAACCAGTCCTGACGAACTGGCCTTGTCGTGTATTACTTACGACCGCGACGAGCAGCTGGCTTCTTAGCAGCTGATGCACGTGTTGCAGGCTTAGCAACTGCAGATTTAGCTTGCTTAGCAAAACCTTGAATGGCTTCAGCAGCTTGCTCTGCATTTGCTTCAGCAACAGCAGCAGCTTCTTTAGCAGCAGCTTGGAATTGCTCGAAACCTTGCAATGCTGAACCAACAGAAGTTTTCAATGCATTAACAAATACATCTGAACCAGCTGGTGCATTAGCTGCAAAAGTGTTTACCCAGTTCTGTACGCCTTCTTGGAACTGCTCTAATTGAGCTTCAGCAACTTCTGCCAACTCAACTTGACCGTCGCGAACAATCTTCGCTACAGCGCGCTGATGAGCAGCTAGCTTGTTACCCAAAGGTGCCAATGCATCGCCTTGTACATATGAAACGAATGCTTGTGGATCTTTAACTGTCAAAGCTTGCTCTAAACCGTCTTGAGCTTCAACAATCACTGCTTTAGTTGCTGAGAAGTTCAAGTCAGCCAATTCTTGAGCGCGCTCGATTGCTTTTGTGCTCAATGCGAATGCTGTGTTCAAGCTCTCGCCTTGGATTTCTGCCATTTTTGCTGTGATTTGATCTTGGTTCATGTTTACTCCAAATAGGTTGGTTAAATTTTTTGCAGCGCATATATTGCACTGCACAAACTCTATTTTAGGGAATAAATATGACAATTCAAGGTATTTTTGTTGCATTGCGACAAAAATGGAGTTTTTCTCACATTACGAGAAATTAACATTGAATTACTTGAGGATTTTTGGTGCCCCCTGACAGAATCGAACTGCCAATCCATGATTACAAGTCAAGTGTTATACCATTTAACTAAGGGGGCCTGCGTTGTTGCTACTGAATTACTGCGGGTGCTTTAACTACAGATTTACGACTATTTTCTTTGCTGCCAAGCCCAATATTCTAACTTATTTCACCAGCTTTAGGCTAGGTCTTCCTTTAGAAATCGCTGTATTTTTGTCTGCCGTTGGCTCTGGGGGATTTGTTTTCTCAACCGGGAAAGACATGCCCTGGCCATTTTCTTTGGCATAAATCGCCATCACATGAGTCATGGGCACATTGATATCTCGAGGCACCCCTGCAAAGCGAGCCTTGAGTGAAATCCATTCATTATCCAAAGACAATTGCTGGCAAGCATCAGGACTGATGTTTAAAACAATTTCATTGTCTTTCACATAATCCATCGGCACTTGCACTTCTCCGGTGACGAAGACCGCGATATAAGGCGTAAAACCATGATCCACACACCACTGGTGTAGTGCGCGGATCAGATAGGGTTTATTACTTGGAACGGCGCTCATAAAATCCATTGAGCAGTGATGGCTAATTAGTCACCTAATTAGCGGCGCATCACTTTCTCAGAAGGTGTCAACGCTTCGATGTATGCAGGACGGCTGAAAATACGCTCGGCGTATTTCATCAACGGTGCAGCATTGCGAGATAGATCAATACCGTAATGCTCTAAACGCCATAACAATGGGGCAATCGCCACATCTAGCATTGAGAAGTCATCGCCCAACATGTATTTGTTCTTGATGAAAATCGGTGCCAACTGTGTCAAACGATCACGAATCGCTAAACGCGCTTTTTCGTGATTCTTTTCTGCAGCCTTGCCTTTTTCATTTTCTAAAGTTGAAACGTGAATGAATAATTCTTTTTCAAAATTGAATAAGAACAAACGTGCACGTGCGCGCGCTACCGGATCAGGCGGCATCAACTGTGGATGTGGGAAACGCTCATCGATGTACTCATTGATGATGTTTGATTCATAAAGAATCAAATCACGCTCAACCAAAATGGGCACTTGACCATAAGGGTTCATCACAGAGATGTCTTCTGGTTTATTAAATAAATCTACGTCACGGATTTCAAAATCCATGCCCTTCTCAAACAAAACCAAACGACAACGCTGAGAAAACGGGCAGTTAGTGCCCGAATACAAAACCATCATGGGTCAATCTCCTAATTATTTTTTAGTGGATGTCTTTCCAGTAAGACTTATTCAAACCCCAAGCCAAAACTGTAAATATTGCTAAGAACATCAAAACCCAAACGCCTAAACGCTTACGATCCAACTGCGCAGGCTCACCCATCCACTGGAGATAAGCTACCAAATCACCCATTGCATCATCGAACTCTTGTGGCTTTAACTTACCAGGAGTGACTTGCTCAAAGCCCTTGAACACATGAATTGTCTTAGTCGCATCATGTGGATCTTTTTCATCAACATACTTGGCTGTACGAACACCTTGCAATTCCCACATCACGTGCGGCATTGCCACTGCAGGATAAGCCATGTTGTTCCAACCAGTCATTTTTGTATCGTCTTTGTAGTAAGTGCGTAGATAGGTGTACAAATAATCCACACCTTTGGCACGCGCAATCACTGACAAATCAGGCGGCATTGCACCGAACCATGCCTTGGCATCTTTTGGTGAAATGGCCACATTCATCATGTCGCCAACTTTGTCACCGCTGAACAACAAGTTTTGCTTGATCTGCTCATCAGTTAAACCAATGTCGCGCAAACGGTTGTAGCGCATGCTCACAGCGCCGTGACAATTTAAACAGTAGTTAACAAATAACTTGGCACCGTTTTGCAGTGCCGCTTCATTGTTCACACGATTAGGTGCTTTATCTAATGGGAAATTACTGCCAGCAGCAAAAGCCACGTTCAAGGCCAATAACGCAGCAACACCACCAAACATTTTCCAGATGATTTTTTTCATTTTCATTTTTCCTTTTGGGTGCTCGCGATCAATGCGCAACAAAATTAACGCGACTTGGCACTGGCTTGAATTGACCCATTTTGCTCCACCATGGCATTGCCAAGAAGAAGCCAAAATAAATCAATGTACCCAATTGAGACACCTTCTCACCGATTGGTGAAGGTGGCTGAATACCCAAGTAACCCAACACAACAAACGTCACCACAAAAACGGCATAAATATATTTCTGGCCTTGTGGACGATAACGAATTGATTTAACTGGTGAGTTGTCCAACCATGGCAAGAAGAAGAAAATCACCACTGAACCACCCATCACCATCACGCCCCAGAACTTGGCATCAAAGAAGAAGAAGCCAGCAGCAAGGGCCACCAAAATACCGGCACAGATGCCTTGCACTTTTTTATCTTTCGTACCGCGAATCACAAGACCCAATAGCGCAGCAGCAAATAGCCACATTGGAATCAAGAATTCACCGGTCACAGCACGCAACATTGAGTAGAACGGCGTGAAATACCAAACCGGTGCAATGTGCGGAGGTGTCTTCAAAGGATCGGCAGGAATGAAGTTATTGAACTCCAAGAAGTAGCCGCCCATCTCAGGTGCAAAGAACACAATGAAGGCAAAGATCATCAAGAACACACCCACACTGAACACATCATGAACAGTGTAGTAAGGGTGGAATGGAACTCCATCCAATGGCACACCGTTTGCGTCTAAGTGATCTTTGATCTCAACACCGTCTGGGTTGTTTGAACCAACTTCGTGCAAAGCAACGATGTGAGCAGCCACCAAACCAATCAAGACCAATGGCAAAGCAATCACGTGGAATGAGAAGAAACGATTCAATGTCGCATCACCCACCACATAGTCACCACGGATCCACAATGAAAGATCAGGGCCAACCAATGGAATCGCAGCAAACAAGTTAACGATCACTTGAGCGCCCCAATATGACATCTGACCCCATGGCAACAAATAACCCATGAAAGCTTCAGCCATCAAGCACAAGAAAATCGCGCAACCAAATACCCACACCAATTCACGTGGCTTGCGGTATGAACCGTAAATCATGCCGCGGAACATGTGCAAATAAACCACCACGAAGAACATCGAGGCACCCGTTGAGTGCAAGTAACGCACCAACCAACCCCAAGGCACTTCACGCATGATGTACTCAACTGATTGGAAAGCCTTCTCTGCATCTGGCTTGTAGTGCATCACCAAGAAAATACCTGTGATGATTTGCAGCGCCAAAACCAAAATTGCTAAAGCGCCAAAAACATAAAAGAAATTTAAATTTTTAGGTGCGTAATATTTTGTTAGGTGAGCTTCAATGGTTGAAGAGAGTGGGAAGCGAGAATCTACCCAAGCCAATAACTTTGTTCCGCGCGAAGCGTTCGCTGGAACTTCTTTTTCATGAAATGCCATGGTCTACCCCTTACGCTTTCTTGTCTTCACCAATGATCAACAATGTATCGCTCACGTACATGTGTGGCGGCACTTCCAAGTTGTCAGGTGCAGGTTTGTTTTTGAACACGCGTCCGGCCAAGTCAAATGTTGAACCGTGACATGGGCACAAGAAACCACCTGTCCAGTTATCTGGCAATGATGGCTGAGCGCCTGTTTCAAATTTAGTGATTGGTGAACAACCCAAATGTGAACAAATGCCAACCGCTACCAAGTATTCTGGCTTGATAGAGCGGTGTTGATTTTGTGCGTAAGCAGGCGTCAAATCTTTTGGATTGCGCTCTGATTTTGGATCGGCCAATTCGCCTTCAGTTTTTGCCAAAGATGCCAACATCTCTGGGGTGCGACGCACAACCCATACAGGTTTACCGCGCCACTCAACCGTGCGCATTTCGCCTGGCTGCATTCCGCCAATGTCCATTTCAACTGGAGCACCAGCTGCTTTGGCTTTCTCTGATGGCGCAAATGTGCTCACCAAAGGAAGCGCTACTGCCGCTGAACCAACTCCACCCGCAACTGATGTTGCAATAAGCCATTTACGACGGCTCTTGTCCATGCTTTGTTCACTCATTACTGAATTTCCTCTAGAAAGGCATATTTTTGACGTCAACTTCAGATTATAGCGAATCCAGCCAATTGATTTAAACCCCATCAGATCAAAAAGACGGGAAAAAGAGAGAAAAATTCATTAACTTACAAAGATGTAAGCCTCGAGTAGCTCAAACCCTCAATTCAACCCCAGAACTCAAACCGGATTCGGGATATCCACAAAATGGTGCTTGAGCTTGTATTTCTGGGCCACAAACTCCCCAAG
>CALMBU010000153.1 GCA_937863045.1 uncultured Polynucleobacter sp.
ATTTCTGCCTGTCTCGTGGGCTCGGAGATGTGTATAAGAGACAGGACTTTTTCATTAGCAAACAATTGTTCGCCACCGCATCTTTGAATAATGTCGCCAATGATGTGATCTTGATTGAGTGTCATCAATGGTTGCGCCCAAACTTGGTAAAACACCCTGACTTTTCTTTCGCTGATATTTTTTTGTTGGGTGTTCAGGGTAGCAATTTTTAATCTGAGTGCATCAGCATTTTTTTTGGCCACTGATTCTGTGCCCAAGGCTTTGCCAATGGTTTCAATATCGGCGGCAATATCTGATAGCTTTTTAGGTTGAACAGAGATGAACTGAACATCTTTGTTAAAAGTCTTTTTAATTGATTGAATCTGAGACTCAGATGTACCGCCTCGCCAGTAAATGATCAAATCAGGGCGAAGTGATTTCATTTTCTCAAGATCAATCGATCTTGCATCGCTGGTGATAGGTAATTGTTTGACTGATTCCGGAAGGTTGCTAAAGGCACTGACACTCACCAGACGATCAGAACCTCCAGCGGCATCTACCAGCTCACTCAAATGGGGGGCTAGGGTGATGATTCTTTGTGGGTAGGGTTGGTGGCCTGCTTGCTTAGCAAAGCTGTCATTACTGCTAAAACCTATTGAGATGCCTAGCAGTAGTTGGGAGGCGATCAATGCGATTGAAAAGCCTTTTGAAAACATCTTGATTAGATTTCTAGATTGTCGATGAGGCGAGTTTTACCCAATTTCGCTGCTGCTAAAACGACCAATGGCTGATTGCTTGAGAGGTCTGCGTCATTCGCACTCAATAAATCATTGCGTTTACGCACAGAAATGTAATCAGGAATCCATCCTCTGGCGCTTAACTTAGCGCAAGCATCTTGTTCAATTTTTAAGATGTCTGCCGAGCTTAACTTGCCTTGCAATACTTTTTCTTGAATTTCTTTGAGCGTTTGAATCAATTGCACAGCTTCTGAGCGTTCTTCGCTTGATAGATAACCGTTTCTTGAAGAAAGCGCCAAGCCATCTTCAGCACGAACAGTTTCAGCCGGAACGATGTCCACTGGTAGCGCTAATTGGCGACACATTTGACGAATCACCATCAGTTGTTGATAGTCTTTTTTACCAAACACCGCCACCTTGGGTTGAACGCAAGAGAATAGTTTTAAAACTACCGTGCACACGCCTTGGAAAAATCCTGGACGAAATTCTCCTTCAAGAATCTTGCCTAAGTTTTCAGGAGGCTCAACGCGGTACTCCTGTGGCTCTGGGTACAAATCTTTTTCAGTGGGTGCAAACAAGACATACACACCTTCTTTTTCTAGCTTCTCAACATCCGCCTCAAAAGTGCGTGGGTATTTATCAAAATCTTCATTAGGACCAAACTGCAAACGATTGACAAAAATACTGGCAATCACTGGATCACCATGCTGTCTTGCCAAACGCATCAAAGAAAGGTGGCCTTCATGAAGGTTGCCCATTGTGGGTACAAAGACCGCTCGATTTTGGCCGCGCAATTGATCACGCAAATCTTGAATGTCGCTGATGATCTTCATGGGGTTTTTCTTTGGGCGTTGATGTTAATTAGGCGAATACGCCAAACGCACATAAATAGGGGCGTACGGTTCTGCTTGGGTGATTTCAATCAAAGCCTCCCGAGAGAGCTCAAGCATCGCAATGAAATTGACTACCACCATCGGTGCACCTTGACCGGTGGCAATCGCATCTTCAAATAAATCAGTGAATTCAATAAAACGTTCACCTTGCAAGCGTCGCAAAATTCGTGTCATGAAATCACGCACGGATAATTGCTCACGAGTGATGGTGTGGTGTTGATTGAGCTTGGCGCGATAAAGAACATCTTTCCAGGCTGCTTGAATGTCACTCGGGTTGATGTCAGGCCAGGTAACAGCCACAGTCGTATCAACGTGACCACTGGCTTTGTAAAAGTCGCGACCAAGAACGGGCATCTTGTCGAGTTCTTGAGCGGCTAATTTCATGCGCTCGTATTCGAGCAAGCGGCGAACCAATTCTGCGCGAGGATCTTCAACCTCTTCGTCACTGTCTGCTTTTTTCATTGGCAAGAGCATGCGTGATTTGATTTCAATCAACATGGCAGCCATCAACAAATACTCAGCAGCAAGCTCTAAATTGGTGTGACGAATTTGTTCAATATAGCCAAGGTACTGCTTTGTTACCTCGGCCATCGGAATATCTAGAACGTTGAAGTTCTGTTTGCGGATCAAATAAAGCAAAAGATCCAGCGGGCCCTCAAAAGCCTCTAAGAAAACCTCTAGAGCATCGGGTGGAATATATAGATCAGAGGGCAGCTGAAATAAAGGCTCTCCATAGAGTCTGGCGAAAGACTCTGACATGCCATCAGTGACATCAGGAATGGCAGTTATTAAATCGCTCATTGATAAACGTACGCTTTTTGCTTCACGCGAGCTGCTTTTTGACGTTCTTGCTCTTCTGGGCTGGTCGGGGCTTTATCCCATAAAAGGGCGCGCCCCTCTTGCTGAGCCTGCTCTAGCTGAGGGTTTTGAGCTTTTAGCTCTTCCAAAAAATGGGTGATATTTGATTTGTATTGGGCCATAGTTTGTCAATTGTAGCGATTTAGCAGAATCAACTGCCTACATTTACCTTACAGGCTTCGGCGCTTAGTTTTTGAGTGATATTTCCACTCAGTTTTGCTGATTGGCCGCTAAGAGTTTTTCTATCATCACAGGATCAATACGAGTCATCAAGTGCTGATAAGGATTGATCGCTTGCTTGGAAGAAAGAGACTTGTTCACGTCTTCCCAAGACATTGGTGCAATGTTGAAGAATTTTTCAACACCAGCAGCCACATTTGGAACCACTGGTTTCAAATACAAGGTCAAACGTCTGAAGGCTTCTAATGTGATACTGCAAATAGTCTGTAGCTCTTGCTCTTTGCTTGGATCTTTAGCGATTTCCCATGGCTTGTTGCTATCAACAAAGCCGTTCACCAAATCAGCCAACTCCATCACGCGACGCAAAGCTTTTGCGTATTCACGGGTTTCATATAAGTCGGCGATTTCATCTTTGGCATCAGCCAATTGACCGAGCAGTGGATGACTCATCGCTGCATCATCAACAATGCCGCCAAAGCGTTTGACCAAGAAGCCAGCGCTGCGACTAGCGATATTGATGTATTTGCCCAATAAGTCACTGTTCACGCGTGCGGTGAAGTCTTGCAAATTCAAATCCAAATCTTCCATGCTGGCATTGAGCTTGGCCGCAAAGTAATAACGCAACCACTCTGGGTTCAGGCCGCATTCAATCACGCTGTGCGCAGTGATGAAGGTGCCGCGTGACTTGCTCATCTTTTCACCATCAACCGTTAAGAAGCCGTGAGCAAAGACATTGGTCGGTGTGCGGTAGCCAGAGAAATGCAAAGTGGCTGGCCAGAACAGAGTATGGAAATACAAAATATCTTTACCAATGAAGTGATACTGCTCAGTGGTCGTATCGGGTTTGGTCCATTCATGGAAGTCCAAACCTTTTTGTTGGCATAGATTTAAAAAGCTAGCGTAGTAGCCAATCGGTGCATCTAGCCAAACATAGAAATATTTACCTGGGGCATCCGGAATCTCAAAGCCAAAGTAAGGGGCGTCTCTAGAAATATCCCAATCACCCAATTGGCTCTCACCTGGCTCGCCGACCCATTCTTTCATTTTGTTGCGAGCTTCAGCTTGCAATGGAGTTTTAACCTGGGTCCACTCTCTGAGGAAGTTTTCGCAACGCGGGTCGGATAACTTAAAGAAGTAGTGATCGGATACTTTGCGAATGGGTGTTGCACCGCTGACCACAGAGAACGGGTTCTTCAGATCTGTAGGGGCGTAAGTCGCGCCACACTTTTCACAAGAATCACCGTATTGATCTTTTGCGCCACACTTGGGGCACTCGCCTTTGATGAAGCGATCGGGCAAGAACATTTCTTTGACTGGGTCATAAGCTTGTTCAATGGCGCGCTTCTCAATCAAGCCAGCATCGCGCAACTTGATATAAATCTCTTCAGAAAGTATCTTGTTTTCAGCGCTGTCTGTTGAATAGTAGTTATCAAAAGAGACCAAGAAATCATCAAAATCTCTTTTATGCTCTTTCCAAACATTCGCAATCAGCTCTTTGGGTGTTATGCCTTCTTTTTCGGCGCGCAACATGATCGGAGTACCATGCGTATCATCAGCGCCTACGTAGTGAACTTCGTGCCCGCGCATTCTTTGGAATCGAACCCAAATATCAGTTTGAATGTATTCCACCAAGTGACCAATGTGTATTTGACCGTTGGCATAAGGCAGGGCTGAAGTGACTAAAATTTGGCGCATAGGCATGGATTTTAGTCTGCGGATATAGTTGAGAGCTGAAAAAACAAAAAAAGCACTAGGAGATAAGAGTGACGGTCACGGTAGAAAACATACAAAATGCGCTTAAAAGCGTTATAGATCCTAATACTGGCAAAGATTTGATTTCTTCCAAATCTGCTAAAAATATCAAGGTTGATGGCTCGGACGTGAGTCTGGATGTGGTTTTGGCCTATCCAGCCAAGAGCCAGATTGACCTTATACGAAAACTGGTTATTACCGCGTTGCGCGAGGTTCCTGGGGTTAAAAACGTCAGCACCAATGTGACCATGAACATTGTGGCCCACACCGTTCAGCGCGGCGTTAAATTAATGCCAAACGTTAAAAACATCATCGCAGTCTCCAGTGGTAAGGGTGGCGTGGGTAAATCCACCACTGCGGTTAACTTGGCTTTGGCCTTGGCCGCAGAGGGCGCCACAGTTGGTATTTTGGATGCTGATATCTATGGCCCAAGTCAGCCAATGATGTTGGGCATCACCGGTCGCCCTGAATCAATTGCTGAAAACACCATTGAACCGATGGAAGGTCATGGCTTGCAAGCAAGTTCGATTGGCTTTTTGATTGATACTGATAGTCCAATGGTTTGGCGAGGCCCCATGGTCACCTCGGCTCTTGAGCAGTTACTGCGCCAAACGAATTGGCGTGATGTGGATTACTTGATTGTTGATATGCCACCTGGTACTGGTGACATTCAGTTGACCTTATCTCAAAAAGTGCCGGTCACTGGTGCAGTGATTGTGACAACCCCACAAGACATCGCTTTGCTGGATGCTCGCAAGGGCCTCAAGATGTTCGAGAAGGTAGGCATTCCGATTATCGGTATCGTTGAAAACATGAGCATTTATGTTTGTCCTAACTGTGATCATCAGGAACATATTTTTGGTCAGGGCGGCGGTCAAAAGATGTGTACAGACTATGGCGTTGATTTCTTGGGCAGCTTGCCTTTGAACTTATCAATTCGTGAACAAGCGGATTCTGGTCGTCCAACCGTGGTGGCTGATCCAGATGGTGCCATCAGCGCGATCTACAAAGGGATTGCTCGCAAGATCGCGATCCAAGTGGCTGAGATGTCAAAAGACATGAGCAGCAAGTTCCCAAGCATTGTTGTGCAGAACACTTAATCATGAAGCTACAGCTTGCGGTTGTGATGCGCAAAGAATTCATCGATAACCCATGGCAATCGTATCGCTGGGTTTTGGATGAGGTGATTTATGACGTCGGTCAATTTGCTCATAAAACCCCCGATCACATTCTTTCAGATCGCCCAGCCATGTGTATGCGCAGCGATGAAAAAACCGAGCGTTGGCTGTACACGGGTTTTGAGATTCAGTTGTACAAGGATGAGGCCGAGGGCTATTACTTGAATTCAACATCCACAAAGCCAGCTTGGTTTGTGATGTGGCGTCTTGAGGACCATCCAAATGGCGGTGACCCAATCGCCGTGCCTCACTTTTTGAGTATCAGTTATTACGAAGCAGGCCGTTTGCTTGATGGCGGTGAGACTGTTGAAAATGTCCCACTGGATTCAGACACTGCTCAATGGTTATCAGACTTTGTGATGGAAAACTACAAGCCTGAACCTAAGAAAAGAATTCGTCCAGCATCCTTCAAGGGCGCTCATCGCCCAGCGAATGAGGATAGTTAATGTCAGGATTTCTCAACCGATGGTCTAAGCGTAAGGCGGGTGTTGAGCCTGACGTAAATCCTTCAAACGAAAAAGAAGGCTTGGGCACTGCTGATTTGAAAAAGTCCGCTGATGGAACTTTGAAAAGTGCCCAAGAGATAAAAGATACTGAAGCGGGTGCCAAGTCATCTGGCGAGAACATGGACGCTACTGCGCCGTTAGCCAAAACGCCAGATGCGATGCCGACCATTGATGATGTTATGAAGCTGACCAAGGATTCAGATTTTTCAGCTTATGTAAAGCCAGGCATCGATCCCCAGGTGCAACAAGCTGCGATGCAAAAGCTCTTCTCCGATCCACGCTACAACATCATGGATGGCTTGGATATTTACATCGATGACTATTCAAAGCCTGATCCAATTCCATTGGACATGCTTAAAAAATTGAACCAATCGCACATGCTTGGTTTGTTTAAAACCGCAGAAGAAAAGCTGATCGATCAAGAGGATGAGCGCATTGAAAGAGCTGAGTATCACGAGCGCTTGAAGGTCATAGAAGATAAAGAGGCTGCAGATGCAAAAGCTCTGTCTGATGCAAATTCAGAGACTGATGGAAGCCCTAGTGCTATAAATGACGAAAATTCGGCAAAATTGGCGGATTCTGCAGAATTAGATAATTCGCAAAAACCGGCAGATGTGCCAGAAGTGAATGCGGAAGTAAAAATAGATTTAAAGACTCAAACAAAAACATAATTAAAGTGAATCGAACCAGGTCTAGGCCTGGTTATTGAACATAAAAAGCCAGGTGTTTTGATTAAATGGCTGAAGGTAGAGGATGACAAAGAAGACGCTCGTTTGTAGCTGTAATAAAACCATGCCCATAGATATCGTGCAGATAGCTAAGGGAATGGGGGTCGACAGCAAAGATATTTCTCTCAACAATGCTTTGTGCAGACAAGAGGTTGGCACCTTTATTGCTGCTTCTCAGGGTTCTGATGAGATTGTTTTGGCTTGCACTCAAGAGAAACGATTATTTGATGAGGTTGCCAGTGAACAAGAAAAGCCACTGATTGCCCCGATTAAGTTTGTCAATATTCGCGAAACTGGCGGTTGGTCTGCCGATGCGAAAAATGCCATGCCAAAGATCGCAGCCCTACTGGCCATGGCGTCTTTGCCTGAGCCAGATTCGGTCAACACAGTTAGTTATCAAAGCGGTGGACGTGTATTGGTGATTGGCCCAGGTGATGCTGCTATTCAATGGGCTGAACGTTTATCTAAGAACTTGAGCGTTGGTGTGTTGTGCACTGATAAGGGTTCATTGCCCCAACTTCGTGAGTTTCCGGTTTACAGCGGCAAGATTAAAAACCTCAAGGGTTATCTAGGCGCATTTTCTGTTGAGTGGACTCAAGAGAATCCGATTGATCTTGAGTTGTGTACTCGCTGCGGTGCTTGCGTGGATGCTTGCCCAGAAAATGCGATTGACCTCAGCTATCAAATTGACTTGAACAAGTGTAAGAGTCATCGCTCTTGCGTGACCGCTTGCTCTGCAATCGGAGCAATTAACTTTGATCGCGTTGATACAAGCCGCACCGATTCATGGGATTTGATTTTTGATTTATCTCAAGAGCCAGTCTTGAAGATGAGTCAGCCGCCACAAGGTTATTACGCTCCAAAATCAGATCCTTTGGATCAAGCGATTGCTGCATCTGAGTTAATGAGCATGGTCGGCGAATTTGAAAAGCCTAAGTTTTTTGCTTACAACGAAAAAGTTTGTGCGCATGGTCGCAATGGCAAAGTGGGCTGTTCTGCCTGTGTGGACGTTTGTTCAACCAAAGCCATTGAATCTCAATTCAGGGATGGCAAGGGAGTCGTCAAGGTCAATCCAAATCTTTGTATGGGTTGTGGTGCATGTGCCACTGTATGTCCTTCAGGCGCTATGCGCTATAACTACCCAAGTGTTCCTTATCAAGGTCAGCAAATCAAAGTGATGACCAAGGCTTACCAAGCCGCTGGCGCAAAATTGGCGCCTAGTTTGTTATTGCATAGTAATGGCAAAGGTCAAGAGTTAATTCAATCTTTGGGTCGTCTCGCAGCCACCGATAAAGCGAAGCATAAAGGTTTGCCAGCTCATCTAATCCCACTTGGTTTGCATCACAGTGCATCAACCGGTATGGACTTGTGGCTGGGTAGCTTGGCGCATGGTTTTGCTCAGGTAGCAATTTTATTGAGCGGCGATGAAGCGCCTGAATACCAGCAAGCATTGGCCACCCAAGTGACTGTGGCGCAATCAATGCTTGAAGGTTTGGGTTACGCCAAAGACAGCATTGTGTTGTTGCAGGCTGACAGTCCTCAGGCATTAGAAAAAGATGTGGCTGCTTTGGTTGCGAGAGCTGCTTTATGTCCGCCTGCAACCTTTGCATTTGCCAATGAAAAACGTGAAACACTCGAAGCTGCTTTAGAGCACTTGATGTTGCACGGTTCAATCAAGGTTACTGCTGAGAAACCTTTGGCTTTGGCAGCTGGCTCACCACTGGGTGGTGTCATTGTCAATAAAGATACTTGTACTCTGTGCATGTCATGCGTGGGTGCTTGCCCTGAGAGTGCTTTGCGAGACAACCCTGATGCGCCACAGCTGTCATTGATCGAGCGCAATTGTGTCCAGTGCGGTTTATGTGTTCAAACCTGCCCAGAAAATGCTTTGACTTTGGTGCCGCGTTTGCAAACCACTGAAATCAGAAAAAAGACTGTGGTATTGAATGAAACGAAACCATTCCATTGCGTCAGCTGCGGTAAAGCATTTGGTACTTTGAAAATGGTTGAGCTGATGGTTGGTAAGTTGTCCTTGCATGCAGCATTCTCTGGAGCAGCGACTGAGCGTCTGAAGATGTGCAGTGACTGCCGCGTGGTTGACATGATGAATAAACCTAACGATAACGATGTGGTCTGATGAGTGATATGGAAAAAAAATTAGATGAAGAAGTCACTGCCTTAAGTGCAGATGGTTTAGAAGAAGACGTTGCGCGCGCAGACCTTTATGGTCTTTTAGCAACTCTTTTTTATCAAGCGCCTGATGATGATTTATTGCATCGTATTGCTGCCTCTGCTGCTTATGGTTCTGGTTCTGACGCACCTGAAAATGCAGAGCTCACTCAAGCTTGGACTGAATTGGTGAGAGTTGCATCCACGTCAAGTTCAAAAGAGTGGGCGGATGAATATCAAGAAATTTTTGTGGGTGTTGGAAAGCCAGAAATTTTTCTATATGGTTCATACCATTTGACTGGGTTCATGAACGATAAACCTTTGGTGCGTTTACGTGACTCACTGCAGGAGTTGGGGCTTGAACCAGTTGAGGATGTTACTGAAACTGAAGATCACATCGCATCATTGTGTGAGGTGATGCGTTATTTGATCGCAGGTGATGATTTGGCAATTGCCAACTTGACCCAGCAAAAAAAGTTTTTTGATGAACACATGCGCCCTTGGGTTCAAGATTTGTGCGCTGCAATAGATTCTCATCCAAATGTCAAACATTACAGGTCCGTGGCGATGTTGGCGAAAGCCTTTTTTGAGGTTGAGGCTTGTGCCATGGACATGGTTGAATAAACTTCTAAAAAATCAATCTATTTTTGGCTTAATCATTATTCATAAAAGGCTTGCCAATTAAGACTCGGCAAGCCTTTTAACTTAGGGAAACCCCTAGTCAAGTATTTGATTTGTAGTGTGCAAAAAAAATAATAAAGGTTTATAGTTAGACCATAAATGCAAGTGTTACTTTTGTAATTTAGTGGCAAATTGTTAAGAATTAATAGGAGATAGTTATGAGTGAAAACAAGCACAAAGATTCGCGCAGAAAATTCTTTGTTACAGCTGGTGTTACTGCTGGTGCAGTAGCAGTTGTATCTCAAACACCATTGGGTACAGCGATTGCTGAACAAGCATCTACCATGATTGACGACAACAAGAAGGGTTACAAGTTGTCTGATCATGTCCGTAAATATTACAAAACTACACTCGTTTAATTTTTAAACGAGTGTTTTTTAATTTCTCTTGAATCTTTGAGGGTTTAACCATGAGTCTGATTCGTAAAACATCACAACAAGCAGTTGCTGCTTCACGTCATTCCGCCCATATGGTCGGTAGCTTAGCGCGCAGCTTGCAATCCGCGATTCCAATGATGGATCGCCGTACATTCCTCAAGCGCTCTGGCGTTGGTGTGGGTGTTGGTTTGGCTGCATCGCAGCTAACCTTAGTTCAAAAAGCAAAAGCATCTGTAGGTGCTGGCGCCAAGATGGACGGTAAAGGTAAGATCGAAGTTAAACGTACAGTGTGTTCACACTGTTCAGTTGGTTGTGCGATTGACGCCGTTGTTGAAAACGGTGTTTGGACACGCCAAGAGCCAGTATTTGATTCACCAATCAATTTGGGCGCACACTGTGCAAAGGGCGCTGCGATTCGTGAACACGGTCACGGCGAGTACCGCTTGAAGTACCCAATGAAGTTGATCAACGGTAAGTATGAAAAGATCAGCTGGGATCAAGCGCTCGATGAGATCACCAACAAGATGAAGAGCTTAAGAAAGACTTCAGGTCCTGACTCAATGTTCTTCGTAGGTTCATCAAAGTACAGCAATGAGCAAGCTTACTTATTGCGTAAATTTGTTTCTTTCTACGGTACTAACAACACCGACCACCAAGCGCGTATCTGCCACTCAACAACTGTTGCGGGTGTTGCGAACACTTGGGGTTATGGCGCGATGTCAAACAGCTATAACGATATGCAGAATTCAAAGGCTGCTATCTACATCGGTTCAAACGCTGCTGAAGCTCACCCAGTGTCTATGTTGCACATGTTGCACGCTAAAGAAGCTGGTTGCAAAATGATTGTGGTTGATCCACGTTACACACGTACAGCAGCAAAAGCTGACCAGTTCGTGCGCATTCGTTCAGGTTCAGACATTCCATTCTTGTTCGGTGTTCTTTATCACATCTTCAACAACGGTTGGGAAGATAAGAAGTACATCAATGACCGTGTTCACGGTATGGAAGACATCAAGAAAGAAGTTCTTGCTAAGTGGACTCCTGCAAACGTTCA
Source organism: uncultured Polynucleobacter sp. (assembly GCA_937863045.1). Lineage (GTDB taxonomy): Bacteria > Pseudomonadota > Gammaproteobacteria > Burkholderiales > Burkholderiaceae > Polynucleobacter. The sequence goes on from CALMBU010000153.1 coordinate 11,093, forward strand.
AGAGGCCTGCGGTGCTTCTGAAGCAGAAGTATTCAAAGTCGCTAAGACATTGCATGAGAACCGTCCAGGAACAATCGTATGGTGTATGGGTCAAACTCAGCACACAATCGGTAACGCGATGGTTCGTGCCTCATGTATCTTGCAATTGGCCCTAGGTAACGTTGGTAAGGCTGGCGGCGGTACAAACATTTTCCGCGGTCACTGTAACGTTCAGGGTGCTACAGACGTAGGCCCTAACCCAGACTCATTGCCAGGCTACTATGGTTTGGCTGCTGGTTCATGGAAGCACTACGCAGAAGTTTGGGGTCTAGACTACGAGTGGATCAAAGCTCAGTTTGCTCCTAACATGATGGAAAAATCAGGTACAACAGTTTCACGTTGGGTGGACGCTGTACTTGAGAAGAATGAGCTAATCGACCAAGACAACAACGTGAAGGGTGTGTTCTTCTGGGGCCATGCTCCAAACTCACAGACACGTGGTCTTGACATGAAGAAAGCCATGGACAAGTTAGAGTTGTTGGTTGTGGTTGATCCATACCCAAGTGCAACTGCTTCAATGGCTGCAATGCAAGTTGAAGGTGCTCAAGTAAACAAAGATCGTGCTGTTTATTTGTTGCCAGCAACAACACAGTTTGAAACAAGTGGCTCAATTACTGCTTCAAACCGCTCAGTTCAGTGGCGTGAAAAAGTTATCGATCCATTGTTCGAAGCTGTTCCTGACCATGCAATCATGCAAGCGATGGCCGACAAACTTGGCTTTGGTAATGAGTTATCAAAGAACTTCAAGATGTTGAAGAGCAAGTTCGCTGGTAAAGAGTGGAAAGAGCCTGAAGTTGAGTCAATCTTGCGTGAAATCAATAAGGCCGTATGGACTGTTGGTTACTCAGGCCACTCACCAGAGCGTCTAAAAGCTCACATGCGCATGATGCACGTGTTTGATGTGAAGACATTGAAGTCCAAGGGCGGTAAAGATCCTGTGACTGGTTACGACACAACTGGTGACTACTTCGGTTTGCCATGGCCTTGCTACGGTGCGCCTGAATTGAAGCACCCAGGTAGTCCAAACCTATATGACACCAGCAAGCACGTGATGGACGGTGGCGGTAACTTCCGCGCTAACTTCGGTGTTGAAAGAGATGGTAAAACTCTCTTGGCTGAAAATGGTTCACATTCTAGAGGCGCCGATATCAAAACTGGCTACCCAGAATTTGATCACGCTTTAGTGAAGAAGCTTGGTTGGTGGGATGAGTTGACCGATGTAGAGAAAAAAGCGGCTGAAGGCAAGAACTGGAAGACTGACTTGTCAGGCGGTATGATCCGCGTGATCATGAAGAACCACGGTTGCCACCCATTCGGTAACGCTAAAGCTCGTGCAGTTGTTTGGAACTTCCCTGATCCAATTCCACAGCACCGTGAGCCTTTGTACGGTACGCGCCCAGATTTGATGGCGAAGTATCCAACACACGAGGACAGAAAGACTTTGTGGCGTATGCCGACTCTCTATAAGTCTATTCAGGATAAGAATATCGCTGACAAGATGCATGAGAAGTTCCCAATCATCCTTACATCTGGCCGTTTGGTTGAGTATGAGGGCGGTGGTGAAGAGACTCGTTCAAACCCATGGTTGGCTGAATTGCAACAAGATAACTTTGTTGAGATCAATCCAGCAGCTGCTAACAAACGCGGTATTCGTAACGGTGAGTATGTTTGGGTTAAGTCTCCGACCGGCGCGAAGATCAAGGTGAAAGCTTTGGTGACCGAGCGTGTTGCTGCAGATACAGCCTTTATTCCATTCCACTTCTCTGGATGGTGGCAAGGTAAAGACGTGTTGGATTCATATCCAAAGGGTGCTGCTCCAGTTGTTCGTGGTGAGGCTGTTAACACTGCGACAACTTATGGTTACGACATCGTAACGGGCATGCAAGAGACTAAAACAACGATCTGTCAGATTGAGAAGTTCGCTTAATTGCGGCGGAATTTAGGAGACGATAATGGCAAGAATGAAATTTATCTGCGATTCAGAGCGCTGCATTGAGTGTAACGGTTGTGTTACAGCGTGTAAGAATGAGCATGAGGTACCTTGGGGCGTGAATCGCCGTCGTGTTGTAACAATTAACGACGGTGTGATTGGCGCAGAAAAATCAATCTCAGTAGCATGTATGCATTGTTCAGATGCACCATGTATGGCTGTATGTCCAGTAGATTGCTTCTACAGAACTGATGAAGGTGTAGTGCTTCACGATAAAGATATCTGTATCGGTTGCGGCTACTGTTCATATGCATGCCCATTCGGCGCGCCACAGTTCCCAAGCGCTGGCACATTCGGCCTTCGCGGAAAAATGGACAAGTGCACATTCTGTGCTGGTGGTCCTGAGAAGAACGGTACTCAAGCAGAGTTTGAAAAGTATGGACGTAACCGCCTTTCTGAAGGCAAGTTACCAGCCTGTGCTGAAATGTGTTCTACCAAAGCTTTGATTGGTGGTGATGGCGATGTAGTTGCTGATATTTTCCGCAACCGTGTTGTTAAACGTCAATCAAACGGTAAAGCAGCTGGCGCCAACGTATTTGGTTGGGGTACTGCTTACGGTAAACCACAACAAGCTCCAGGAAAAAAATCATGATAAAAAGAATTTCTCTAACTGCAGCTTTGGTCGCATCAGCATTCACACTTGGGGCATGTTCTGAACTGCCTCAAACTGTGGTTGCGGCAAAAAAGGGTGATGAAAAAGCCTATATAGCTGCCGACAACAAATATGTTGAAAAAGGATGGACTTCGGGTGATCCAGTAACTTGGGAGAAGCAGTTAAAGCTTCGTAGCCAAGGTCAAGACGATTACGTTAAAGCAAAGTAAGTTATTCGAGTAATTTAGGAGATGGTATGAGAATTACAATAAGAAACTTACTCGCCAGCGTTGTACTTTCTGTAACAGCTTCAGTGGCATTTGCGCAGGGGGCAGCCCCTGTAGCAAAGCCGCAAGTTGAGTCTGTGAATATTTTGGAAGTAAGTAAGGATGTTCAAGCCCAGCGATCTGCTGAAGACAACAAGCCTGGCAGCAATCAACCGATTTGGAAAAATGCAAATTCTGATGTAGCTCACTCAGTCAATTTCCCTAATAAGGAAATGGGTGTGTTGATTCAGAAATCAGGTCAGCAATGGCGCCTTATCCGTAACGGTGTGATCACTGTTTGGGGTGGCTGGTTATTGGTGATCGTGGCAGGTTTGATTACTACAGTATTTGTTATCAAAGGCCAGATCAAATTGCATGAGCCGAAGACTGGACGCTTGTTAAAGCGTTTCACAAGCCTAGAGAGATTCTCTCACTGGTTAATGGCCTTTAGTTTTGTAGCGTTAGCTATCACAGGTATCTTTATTTTGTGGGGCAAGTTCTTCTTGTTGCCAATCATGGGTGGTGCTGCGTACGGAACATTCCTCTTAGTTATGAAAAATATTCATAACTTCACTGGACCGTTATTCACAGTCAGCACATTGCTTTTCTTTGTTTTGTACGTCAAAGACAATCTACCGAGAAAAGAAGACTTGACATGGTTAGCTTCATTTGGCGGTCTATTGTCCGGCAAGCACGTCCCATCACATCGTTTCAATGCGGGTGAGAAGATTTGGTTCTGGGGCGGTGTAACAGTTCTTGGTCTAGTTGTTTCAGCCTCTGGTTGGGTTCTAGATATGATTGTGCCGATTCCTGGTATTGAATACTGGCGTGGCACTATGCAGTTAGCCCACATCATTCATGCGGTAGCTGCGATTTTGATGACTGTCATGGCGATGGGTCACATCTATGTCGGTTCAATCGGTATGGAAGGCGCATTGCAGGGCATGAAGACTGGCTATGTCGACGAAGCTTGGGGCAAAGAGCACCATGAACTTTGGTATGACGACATCAAGTCTGGAAAAATAAAATCATAGATTCAAGGAATAAATAATTATGAAAAAATTATCACTACTATTGGTCACGTTGTTAAGCTCTGGTTTTGTTTTTGCCAAATTGCCAGCGCCAACACCCGAGCAAGCGGCTGCTGCTGACCTAGCCAAAGCTAGAGCAGATCATGGAAATAGGGTTGGTAATTACCAGCTCTGCATGTCTCAAAATGAGATTGCCAACAAATATAGAAAAGCGGGCACTCCTGCTCCTGGTGCTTGTACAAATCCAGGTCCATTTGTTGCGCCTGCTGCAGCCCCTGCACCGGCCGCAGCTCCAGCAGCTAAAAAGTAATTAGTTTCAAACCAAATCAGTAACTAAGTTATCTTAGTTACTGATTTTTTCTTTTAAGACTCTACGTGGTTAAATTATCCAAAGCCGTTGCCCCATTGATCCATGAAGTTAAGGTGGTGGATGAGCAAGGTCGTGAGAAGTTTATTCATGTTCCTGGTGAGCGACCGCTCACTATCTATCTCGATAAAAAAGAATTAGTCACGCTCATGACCCTTGGCGGTGCCCCGGAGGCTTTGATTTTGGGGTATTTACGCAATCAACGACTGGTTCCTTCCATTGATTACATTGAGAGTATTCAGGTTGATTGGGATACCGAATCAGCTGCTGTCACGACCAAGGGAAACACTGTTGATATTGAAGAGAAAACCAGTCGCAGGGTTGTGACCACAGGTTGCGGCCAAGGAACCATCTTTGGTGGAATCATGGATGACATTGATTCTATTCAGCTATCAAATAAAGCAGAGATAACAAAACCAGCTATATATGAAATAGTTGACCACATCCGAACTCGATCATCGATCTATAAACAAGCGGGCTCTGTTCATGCTTGTGCCGTGTTCAAAAATAATGGGCAAAGCGTTGAGTTATTGCATTTTATTGAAGACGTGGGCCGACACAATGCCGTTGATTCGATTGCAGGCTTGATGTGGCTTGATGAGCAGGCTGGCGAAGACTTGATTTTTTATACCACCGGCAGATTAACGTCTGAGATGGTGATCAAGGGTGCTCAAATGGGTATACCATTTTTGTTGTCACGTTCCGGCGTGACCGCGATGGGTTTAGAAATGGCCAATAAGGTCAATATGACATTGTTTGGGCGCTGTAGTGGCCAGCATTATTTGATATACAGTGGCGTTAATCGAGTTAATACAAGGGAAGTAAATGTTCATACCGCGTGATGTGATTTCAGGTTTAGTTTTATCGGGTGGCCAAGGTCGACGAATGGGCGGAACTGATAAGGGCTTACAGCCTTTTAAGGGCGCACCAATGGCCATGCATGTCATCATGCGTTTAGAGCCACAGGTTGATCTTGTGAAAATCAATGCAAATCGCAATTTATCCGCATATGAATCCCTGGGGGTTTCAGTTTTGCCTGATGTGATCGGCGATTTCCCGGGTCCTTTGGCAGGCTTTCAGGCAGGCTTAGAAAATTCTGAGCATCCTTATTTTGTAACGGTACCGTGTGATTCACCAAGACTTCCAATGGACTTGGTTGAGAAGCTCTCAGAGGCTTTGATTGTTCAAGATTTGGATTTGGTTTATGCAGCCACCATGGAAAATGGTGAGCTTAGAACTCACCCAGTTTTTTCATTGATGAAATCATCAGTGGTGGATAGTTTGACAATATTTATGTCTGGCGGCGGGCGTAAGATTGACAAGTGGTTTGAGACCATGAAAACAAACCACGTGGTATTTGATGATGTTGCTGCTTTCGCTAATGTGAATACCGTTGAAGAGCTGCGAGCATTGCAAGGTTAAGCCTTGAAGCGATTAATTCTGCAGCTTTGGCGCACCAGTGCCGATCAGCCAAATCTTGCGGTAACACCATTTTTAATGGCTAGCACTGCGGCAGCGATGAACTTCGAGGTTGAGATCCATGTGATTGGCTCGACCGTGGATTTATTCATCAAAGACAATCCCAAGAATCAGCAAATCGTTATCCCATCCAATCGCCCTTTATCTGCTTTCATTGAGGATGCTCTAAGAACGGGAGTGAAGATCAGGGTTTGCAGTACTGCTTTAAGAGATAGACAGCTGGAGCTCAGTGATTTGGTTCAGGGTATGAGTGATGTGATTGGTATGGTCACCATGATTGACCTGGCCACTGATTCAAATACCACCGTTTTGACCTATTAAATATTTCCCTGAGAGCTTGTTCAATCAGGAGCAGGTGCTCTAAGTGCTTGGGGTCTGTGAAATAAAGCAATCCCACCCAGATATGTCAAAATAGAGCCTATGACTATTAAATCTGACCGCTGGATCCGCCGCATGTGCGAAGAGCACGATATGATTTCTCCGTTTGAGCCTGGCCAAGTTCGCCAGTCTCCAGAGGGGCAAAAAATCGTGAGTTATGGCACATCAAGTTATGGCTACGACATTCGTTGTGCAGACGAATTTAAGATTTTTACCAATATCAATAGCACCATCGTTGACCCAAAGAATTTTGACGATAAATCCTTCGTTGATTTCAAGGGCGATGTTTGCATCATCCCTCCGAACTCATTTGCCTTGGCGCGCACGGTGGAGTATTTCAAGATTCCAAGAAGTGTTCTAACGGTTTGTTTGGGTAAGAGCACATACGCTCGTTGCGGCATCATTGTGAACGTGACTCCTTTTGAGCCAGAGTGGGAAGGTTATGTGACTTTGGAGTTCTCCAATACAACACCATTGCCAGCAAAAATTTACGCTGGCGAAGGATGTGCTCAGGTTTTGTTCTTTGAAAGCGATGAGATTTGTGAGGTGTCCTATAAAGACCGTGGCGGCAAATACCAAGGTCAAGTCGGCGTTACCTTGCCAAAAACCTAAATAAGCCGCATAAAGCGCCTAAAAGCCTGCAGAGGCTTATTTAGTATGAGCAGTACGTAAAGCACCTAAATAGGTGCTTTTTTAATGGATTTTTCTGTCTATTCAAGGCGTGAATGGCTAAACTAACCCTCTGGGGCTTATTTTTGTTGAAATAAATTCAGCGAAATATTCGTTTTATCGATATAGTCACGTTTTTAAGAAAAACCCCCCTTATTTTTGAGGGGTTGCTAGGTTGGGAGTTGCTATGAAGTTTCGTTTTCCTGTGGTCATCATTGATGAGGATTTCCGTACTGAAAATATTTCAGGTTCGGGTGCGCGCGCCCTGGCTGAAGCGATTGAAAAAGAAGGCATGGAAGTTCTGGGCTTGACCAGTTACGGAGATCTAACTTCTTTTGCTCAACAGGCGGCTAGAGCTTCATGCTTCATTTTATCGATTGACGACGAAGAGTTCGGCGCTGGATCACCTGCTGAAATCGATACGGCACTTCAAGGTTTAAGAGCTTTTGTTGCAGAGGTCCGTAAACGTAACGAAGAAATCCCAATTTTCTTATACGGTGAAACGAGAACTTCTCGCCACATTCCTAATGACGTTTTGCGTGAGTTACACGGCTTCATTCATATGAATGAAGATACGCCAGAATTCGTAGCACGCACGATTATTCGTGAATCAAAAGTTTATTTGGATGCCTTAGCGCCACCATTCTTTAAAGCATTGACGCACTATGCGTCTGATGGCTCTTACTCATGGCATTGCCCAGGTCACTCAGGTGGCGTGGCGTTCTTGAAGAGTCCAGTAGGTCAAATGTTCCATCAATTCTTTGGTGAGAACATGCTGCGCGCCGACGTTTGCAATGCGGTTGATGAATTAGGCCAGTTGTTAGATCACACGGGCCCTGTGGCTGCCAGTGAGCGCAATGCTGCACGCATCTTTAATGCGGACCATTTGTTCTTTGTGACCAACGGTACGTCAACATCAAACAAAATTGTTTGGCACTCAACAGTAGCACCCGGTGACATTGTGATCGTGGATCGCAATTGCCATAAATCAATTTTGCACGCGATCATGATGACCGGTGCTGTGCCTGTTTTCTTGATGCCAACTCGTAATCACTACGGCATCATCGGCCCAATTCCTAAGGAAGAGTTTGACTGGAAGACCATTCAGAAGAAAATTCAGAATAATCCATTCATCACTGATAAAAATGCCAAGCCACGTGTTTTAACGATCACGCAAAGCACCTACGATGGTGTTTTGTACAACGTTGAAATGATCAAAGAAATGTTGGATGGCAAAGTCGATACCTTGCATTTTGATGAAGCATGGTTGCCGCACGCGACTTTCCATGACTTCTATAAAGACATGCACGCGATTGGTAAAGATCGACCACGTTCAAAAGAGAGCATGGTCTTCTCGACGCAATCAACGCACAAGTTACTGGCAGGTCTATCTCAGGCATCACAGATTTTGGTGCAAGACTCCGAGGCCAATAAATTGGATAACGATTGCTTCAATGAAGCTTATTTGATGCACACATCCACCAGCCCACAGTACGCCATCATTGCTTCATGTGATGTGGCAGCGGCCATGATGGAACCTCCAGGTGGTACAGCTTTGGTTCATGAATCAATTGCTGAGTCTTTGGACTTCCGTCGTGCCATGCGCAAGGTGGATGAAGAGTGGGGCGCTGACTGGTGGTTCAAGGTTTGGGGTCCTGAGTACCTTGCCGAAGAGGGTATTGGTGAGAGAGATGATTGGGTTTTGCAAGCGGATGAACGTTGGCATGATTTCGGTAAATTGGCTGCGGGCTTCAATATGCTCGATCCAATTAAGGCAACCATCATTACCCCGGGCTTGGAGATGGATGGTAGCTTTGCAGATACCGGTATTCCGGCCAGCATTGTGACCAAGTATTTATCTGAGCACGGCGTGATTGTTGAGAAGACCGGTCTTTATTCCTTCTTCATCATGTTCACCATTGGTATCACCAAGGGTCGTTGGAACACCATGGTCACGACTTTGCAACAATTCAAAGACGACTACGATAAGAACCAGCCTTTGTGGCGTGTTCTTCCGGAGTTTGTTGCTAAGTATCCGCGTTACGAGCGCATTGGCCTTAAAGATCTTTGTCAGCAAATCCATCAAGTCTACAAAAAGCACGATGTGGCTCGCATGACCACAGAGATGTATTTGTCAGACATGATTCCTGCGATGAAGCCATCGGATGCGTGGGCAAAAATGGCTCACCGTGATATTGAGCGTGTGATCATTGATGATTTAGAAGGCCGTGTCACAGCGATGTTGGTAACGCCTTACCCGCCAGGCATTCCTTTATTGATTCCAGGTGAGCGTTTCAACAAGCGCATCGTTGACTACTTGCGTTTCACGCGTGACTTTAATGAGCAGTTCCCTGGCTTTGAAACCGATGTTCATGGTTTGGTCAAGGGTGATTTGAACGGTCGCAAAGAGTATTACGTTGACTGTGTGAAAGACTAGCTCAGGAACTGATTCCGTCCAGTAAAAAAGGGCTCACTTTACAGCGAGCCCTTTTTATTTGGTTTGCAGAAACTATGGCAGCTTACTTCATATTCTTGCGATAAGCTGCAATGGCTTTTTTCACCTGCTCAGGAGCGGTACCGCCAACATGGTTGCGACTGTTGATGGATCCCTCAAGGGTTAGAACCTTGAACGCATCTTCACCAATGAGATCGGCTTTATCTCCAAGATCGCAGGCAGCTCTTAAGTCTGCCAGAGATAAATCTGCCAAGTCACAACCTTTGTTTGAACATGCCTTCACGGCATGAGCAACAGCCTCATGCGCATCACGGAAAGCCAAACCTTTTTTAACCAAATAATCGGCCAAATCAGTGGCTGTTGCAAAACCTTGAAGTGCTGCGGCCCTCATCACATCTGCTTT
>CALMBU010000154.1 GCA_937863045.1 uncultured Polynucleobacter sp.
CGATCCACGAACATCGGCACGCCACAATCTTCACAAACCTCTAGGCTGAATAACTCAGCGTGTCTGAATTGATCTTCAACCCCTGAGTTTTTAATCGTGTCATAAATTTCACGAATAGGGCTGTCTTCAATCGAGATGTCATTGATTGAATCATTGGCAACTGTCTCTCTGTCGTACAAAGGCCAAACCACACCATAGAGGATTTCTTTTGAGCCTTTTAGAGCAAAAGAAATTCTGTATTCATCGCATTGCTCTTCACCAAAACCTGCAATGATGCAAGACAAGCCGGCAGGCTCTACGCTTAACATCGACTCAAGATAATTCACCGCCGCCAAAATACTCAAAGGTCTGATCTTGCGATCTGCTTCACGACAGTTCGTGAAATAAGCCTCTGGTAAAGATAGTTCGAATTCACAGCCTGGCATGATGGCTGCGATGGTGTCTTGCATGCCTGTCTGCCAATTCTGCAAACAAACACTGCGCTCTTGACGTCTTGGAATATCTTCTTGCCATCTAAAAATAGGACCGCCCGATGGAGCTGCCACTGCACCAACGATATAACGAGGATCTGCCAAAACAGGAATCGTTTCAGGCATGTCACGTAACTCTAATTTGATTTCTCCGGCATTCACGGCTGCAGATGCTAATTTTTCGAGCAGTAAGCGCGTTTGACAATGTGAGTGGGGCATTTGATCGATGCTGTAAAGCCAGGGTACCAATGCAATCAGGGCGTCTTGCGCCACAATCTGATCGTGCAATAAATTGCCCGTGGCCGCAATTGATTCCGAGCTCAGCTTGCCTGATGGAATGCTGTAACGAGTTCTTGCGATGATTGGAATCGCAATCAAGACCACATCCCAGCTCTTACCATCTTGTTCTAATGTGAGAGATTCAGCCAAGGTTTCAGCATTCTCAGCCAAAGAATCAAATGCAATCGGATTGATTTTCAGTGTTTGATCTAAAGCGCTCTCAATCGCGTTTTGATTTTGCGCATGCAATAAGCGCAACAAGCGATCCATTAATTTGGTTTCCCAAAAAATATCTTCCACACGACTACCAGACGCTGCCAATGACAAAGCATCAGACACCAAGCGTTCTGCTTCAGGGGACATGCGTGAGGAATTTTTAGGGCGATAACTAGACATAAAGACATTCTAAGCAAAACAAGACTTGATGGTGCAAACCGAGCAACTATATTTTTATCTAAGTCTTAGAGTAACTGCTCTGCCTTGGCTGGAATAGCGTGACCAGTTAAATGAGCTTTTTGCAAAATAGTCCAAAAATACCTGTAGCTGGCTCGATCATGAAGTTTGCCTTCATGTTGGATTGGCCCCCATTGAGCCGCTTGAGCTGCCAGCAGAATAGAGCAAGCTTCTTCAATCTCGCTCGGTGAGGGTGATAAAGACTTCACGATCACCGGAATTTGATTGGGATGAATACTCCACTTGCGTGTGAAGCCAAATTCATTCTTGGCACGCAAAGTATCGGACTCAATGATGGTCACATCATTGATATTGGTACAAACATTATGAGAAGGAACTTTGCCATGCGCATGGCAGGCTGCAGAAATCTCTAACATCGCACGTGCGACCAAAGGATGATCAAACTGAGCACGATCCATCGCACTGCCAGGAATAGCACCATGATGGGCTGAAACAAAATCCATCAAACCAAAACTCAAAGACTCTACTTGTTCTAAAGCAGCGATCGCATGCACCTCGTGTAAAGCACCGTGAGTTTCAATCAAGACTTGAATCGGGATCACTCGGCCAACATTGGCAGTTTTAGCGACATGATTGATTTCATCAATGATGGTTTGTGTTTGAGCAGCTGAAACCACTTTCGGAATCATCACGAAGGCAATTTTTTTACCAGCTAACTTGATCAGGGTTGCGACATCTGCTTTCCAGCAAGGATGACTTGGATCGTGGATTCTGACCCCAACGCGATTGAAACGATTATCTGAACTTAAAAGAATCTCGGCAACGAGTTGCGCATGTTCTGCTTCTTTGCCAACGGGTGCGCCATCTTCACAATCAAAGGTGATATCAAAGACTGGACCCAGTTCTGCTTGCAAGGCGAGTGCTTTGCGCATGCGAACTTCAGTGCCTGCGTAGTGATCACAAACAGGTAAGGCCCTCGGAAGGGCCTCACCTTGGAACAACACTTGACTAGGTTGCATGACTTGAGCGTTTGCTTAGAGCAAATGCTTCACGCCTTCTTGCTCTTCAGTCAACTCATTCAATGTGAAATTCATGCGCTCACGTGAGAAAGCATCAACTTCTAGACCTTGAACAATCTTGTACTCGCCATTTTCGCAAGTCACTGGGTAGCCATACATCACATCTTTAGGAATGTCGTATGAACCATCTGATGGAATACCCATCGTGACCCACTTACCATTTGTACCGCAATGCCAATCATGGATATGATCGATCGCTGCGTTGGCAGCAGAAGCAGCTGAAGACAAACCGCGTGCCTCAATGATCGCTGCACCACGCTTACCAACTGTTGGCAAGAATGTGTTCTTGTTCCACTCTTCGTCATTGATCATTTGCTTCACTGATTGACCGCCGATGGTGGCGAAACGATAGTCAGGGTACATCGTTGGGCTGTGGTTGCCCCATACAACTAATTTCTCGATATCAGCCACTGCTTTACCAGTCTTAGCGGCGATTTGTGACAAAGCACGGTTGTGGTCCAAACGTAACATCGCTGTGAAGTTCTTAGCTGGTAGATCTGGTGCAGATTTCATGGCGATGTAAGCATTGGTGTTTGCTGGGTTACCAACCACCAATGTCTTAACAGTGCGCTTAGCTACTGCGTTCAAGGCCTTGCCTTGAGCTGTGAAAATTTGTGCGTTGGCTGACAAAAGATCTTTACGCTCCATGCCAGGACCACGAGGACGGGCACCCACTAGAACTGCGTAGTCGATGTCTTTGAATGCTGTCATTGGATCGCTGTGAGCTGTCATGCCTGCTAGCAATGGGAATGCGCAGTCATCGATCTCCATCATCACGCCTGAAAGGGCTTTTTGAGCTTTTTCATCAGGGATTTCTAGCAACTGCAAAATCACTGGTTGATCTTTACCCAACATGTCGCCATTGGCGATGCGGAATAGTAATGAATAGCCAATTTGGCCGGCTGCGCCAGTAACTGCGACGCGCAATGGTGCTTTTGCCATGAGTTTGCTCCGAGCTTAAATTAAAAAAGTGATATTGCGCCTTGGTTCTGACGCTAAACGTACAAAGTTTAGGACTTTATGACTATTTCTGTCAAATAGTCTTATATAAGACATAAGTCTATAGACTAAAACCCCCTGATTGTGATGAAATAACGGTCATGACCGAAACAATTGCAACTTTTAGTCCGCTTTATCAGCAAATCAAGGCGCTGATATTGGGAAGCTTGCAGGCTGGAGAGTGGAAGCCTGGGGAGGCCATCCCCAGTGAAAATGACTTGGCCACCAGGTTCAAGGTCAGTCAGGGCACGGTTCGCAAGGCCATTGACGAGCTGGCCAATGAAAATCTCTTGGTCAGAAGGCAGGGCAAAGGCACCTTTGTGGCCACCCACCATGAAGATCGGGTTCACTTCAGATTTCTAAGGCTGGTACCTGATAACGGTGAGCCTCATTACCCAAAAAGCACGATTCTGGACTGTAAGCGCCTAAGAGCGCCTGCTGAAATTGCCCGATTATTGGATCTGAAGTCAGGGGACGCTGTGATTCAGATCGAGCGTATTTTGCATTTCTCAGGCGAGGCAACGGTTTACGAAGAAATTTGGTTACCAGGAACAACCTTCAAAGGTTTGAGCGTCGAGCGCTTGGTTGAGTGGCGTGGTCCGATGTATGCCTTGTTTGAAACAGAGTTTGGCACCCACATGGTAAGAGCCACAGAGCGATTGAGAGCAGTCGCTGCAGATGAGCTCTCCGCGAAGCACTTAGGAGTTGAGCAAAATACTCCACTATTAGCTGTGGAACGTGTGTCATACACCTACGGAGAGCGTCCAGTCGAGGTTCGTAAGGCTGTCTATTTGACGGCAAGCCATCATTATTTAAATGAATTAAATTAACGATGTAGGCAGTTTTTAATATTTTTTGGATTTAGCAACAGTTTTTTTTGAAAAGTCAGACTTAAGAAAGTTAATTAAGCGATAAAATCATTTGTTTTGCAGCACAGCAAAAATTAATCAGGGGTTTGAAATGCCAGAATTTAGAAATATTCATGTTTTTGACTTGATGAAATACCGCCTGCCATGGGCTGGCAAAGTGTCAATTTTGCATCGCGTGAGCGGCTTATTGATGTTCATTTTGATTCCATTTGTGCTCTACCTTTTGGATCAAAGCATCACTTCAGAAATCAGTTTTGAAACTTTTAAAGCGGTGATGGCTCACCCGATCGTCAAATTGATCGTTTTGGCTTTGATTTGGTCATACCTTCATCACTTCTGCGCTGGCATTCGTTTCTTGATGCTTGATCTTCACAAGGGTATTGATAAGTACTCAGCGGCTAAATCTGCTGTTGGTGTTCTCGTGGTTAGTTTGAGTTTGACAGCGGTGTGTGCTGCCAAGCTATTTGGTTTGTTTTAAGGGATCCACATGGCTAATAACAATATCGGACCGAAGCGCATCGTTGTTGGTGCCCATTACGGCCTTAAAGACTGGTTGTTGCAACGTGTGACCGCGGTCATTTTGATTGTCTTTACATTAATTTTGTTGGTGTCATTTTTATTAGGTGATGCAACTTATGAAGCATGGTCTGGCTTGTTCGCCAACCAGATCATGAAGTTGATCACATTGCTTGCCATCATGAGCTTGTTGTATCACGCATGGATTGGTGTTCGCGACATTTGGATGGATTACATCAAACCGGTGAGCATTCGTTTGACACTGCACGTATTAACCGCGTTATGGCTGATTGCTTGTTTAGGCTATACCGCTCAAATCCTTTGGAGGGTGTAACGCATGGCTGCCATCAAGACAGCATTACCTACACGTCGTTTTGACGTTGTTATCGTTGGCGCCGGCGGTGCCGGTATGCGAGCTTCATTGCAATTGGCTGAAGCTGGCTTAAACGTTGCAGTTTTATCAAAGGTGTTTCCAACACGTTCACACACAGTGGCAGCGCAGGGTGGTATCGGTGCTTCATTGGGTAATATGAGTGATGACAATTGGCACTACCACTTCTTTGACACGGTCAAAGGCTCTGACTGGTTGGGTGACCAAGATGCAATCGAGTTCATGTGTCGTGAAGCTCCAAAAGTAGTTTATGAGTTAGAGCACTACGGCATGCCTTTTGACCGCAATCCAGACGGTACGATTTATCAGCGCCCATTCGGTGGCCACACAGCCAACTACGGTGAAAAAGCTGTACAACGTGCTTGTGCTGCTGCGGATCGTACAGGTCACGCTTTATTACACACGCTTTATCAGCGCAACGTGCGCGCCAAGACACACTTCTTTGTTGAATGGATGGCGCTAGACATCATCCGTGACTCGGACGGTGATGTGGTTGGTGTAACCGCTTTAGAAATGGAAACTGGAGAAGTGCATATTCTTCAGGCCAAGTGCGTGATGTTTGCAACGGGTGGTGCTGGCCGTATTTGGCAAGCTTCAACCAATGCCTTCATCAACACAGGTGATGGTATGGGTATGGCGGCACGCGCTGGTGTACCACTAGAAGACATGGAATTCTGGCAATTCCACCCAACCGGCGTTGCTGGTGCGGGTGTGTTGTTGACCGAAGGTTGTCGTGGTGAAGGTGCGATTCTTTTGAACAGCTCTGGTGAGCGATTCATGGAACGTTATGCGCCAACTCTAAAAGACCTTGCACCAAGAGACTTTATTTCTCGTTGTATGGACCAAGAGATCAAAGAGGGACGTGGTTGTGGTCCAAACAAAGACTACATCGAACTTGACTTGACCCACTTGGGCGCCGACACCATTCACAAGCGTTTGCCATCTGTTTATGAGATCGGTATCAACTTCGCTAACGTGGATGTGACGAAGAACCCAATCCCAGTTGTGCCAACCATTCACTACCAGATGGGTGGTATTCCAACCAACATTCATGGTCAAGTGGTGGCTCCTAAGAATGGCAACCCTAATGAAATCATCAATGGCTTCTACGCGATGGGTGAGTGCTCATGTGTATCAGTGCACGGTGCCAATCGTTTAGGTACTAACTCATTGTTGGACTTGTTGGTGTTTGGCCGCGCTGCAGGTAACCACGTTGTTGAGACAGCGTTGAAGCAAAAAGAGCACAAGCCACTACCAGCAGATGCTGCTGATAGCTCATTGGCACGTTTGGCGAAATTGGACAATTCAACATCTGGTGAGTACACACAAGATGTGGCCAATGACATTCGTAGCACGATGCAAAAACATTGCGGCGTATTCCGTACCCAAGAAATCATGGACGGCGGCGTTACCAAAATGGCAGCAATCACTGAGCGCGCTAAGAATATCCACCTCAAAGACAAATCAAAAGTGTTCAACACAGCTCGCATCGAAGCTCTTGAATTAGAGAACTTGGTTGAAGCTGCGAATGCCACGATGGTTTCAGCTGCTGCTCGTAAAGAAAGTCGTGGTGCGCATGCGCACGATGATCACCCAGAGCGCAATGACCAGCAATGGATGAAGCACACACTTTGGTACAGCGAAGGCAACAAGCTTGATTACAAGCCTGTGAAGTTAACTCCGCTGACCGTTGAATCTATTCCACCAAAAGTTCGTACTTTCTAAAAGTATTAAGGAAGAAACATGAGCGATACACGTATATTTGAAGTCTACCGTTACGATCCAGAAGTCGATGCAGCGCCACGCATGCAAAGCTATGAAGTGGAGTTGGATGGTTCAGAGCGCATGTTGTTAGATGCGTTGATGAAGCTAAAGAAGATGGATGAGACTTTGTCATTCCGCCGCTCTTGCCGTGAAGGTGTTTGTGGCTCTGATGCCATGAACATCAACGGTAAGAATGGTTTGGCTTGCTTGACCAATATGTTGACTTTGCCAAAGAAGATTTCTTTGCGCCCATTGCCTGGTTTACCAGTGGTGCGTGACTTGATCGTTGACATGACTCAGTTCTTCAAGCAATACCACTCGATTCGTCCATATTTGGTGAACGACACGCCACCTCCTGAGAAAGAGCGTTTGCAAAGCCCAGAGGAGCGTGAAGAGTTGGATGGTTTGTATGAGTGCATCTTGTGTGCTTCATGCTCAACCGCTTGCCCATCATTCTGGTGGAATCCTGATAAGTTTGTAGGCCCAGCTGGTTTGTTGCAGGCATACCGTTTCATTGCTGACAGCCGTGATCAAGTGACATCAGAGCGTTTGGATAACTTAGAAGATCCATACCGTTTGTTCCGTTGCCACACCATCATGAACTGTGTGGATGTTTGTCCTAAGGGATTGAACCCAACAAAGGCGATTGGTAAGATCAAAGAGTTAATGGTTCGACGAGCTGTTTAATGCCGATACCATCTGAAACCTTGTCGCTCTTGCGTTGGCGTGCGCGACGAGGTTTGCTAGAAAATGATTTGATGTTGGAGCGCTTCTTTGAGCAGTTTCATGATCGGATCGAAGAGAGTGACTTAGAGCCTCTCAATGCTTTATTAGATTTAAGTGACAATGACTTGATGGATTTGTTACTGCGTCGCAAGGAACCGGAGGGGGAACTTGCGAATGAAGGTGTGCATCGTGTCCTGGCCATGCTGCGCCCAGTTAGAAACTAATCATTTCTACAAAAGAAGTTGCTGGGAATAAAACTTGTTAGTTTGCTAAAAACAAAAACGCGTATAAGGGATTGAAATATGAACGCAACAAATGAAAAAGCCACGTTATCGTTCTCAGATGGCACGCCAGCCATTGAGTTACCAATCTACAAGGGAGTGGTTGGCCCTGACGTGATTGATATTCGCAAACTTTATGGTCAAACAGGTAAGTTCACGTATGACCCAGGTTTTATGTCCACAGCTTCATGTAATTCAAAGATCACTTACATCGATGGCGACAAAGGTGAGTTGCTTTATCGCGGTTACCAGATTCAAGACTTGGCCACCAACTGTGACTTCTTAGAATCTTGCTATTTGCTATTAAAAGGCGAGTTGCCTAACGCAAAGCAAAAGAAAGAATTTGATAACGTGGTCATGCACCACACCATGGTGCACGAGCAGATGCAATTCTTCTTGCGCGGTTTCCGCCGTGATGCGCACCCAATGGCCGTATTGACTGGCTTGGTGGGCGGTATGGCTGCTTTCTATCATGACGGTTTGGATATCAATGATCCGCGTCAACGTGAAGTATCACAAATTCGTTTGATCGCAAAAATGCCAACATTGGTAGCGATGGCTTACAAGTATTCAGTGGGCCAGCCAATGATTTACCCAAAGAACGATCTTTCATACACAGCCAACTTCATGCAAATGATGTTTGCAACTCCGTGTGAAGAGTACAAGGTGAACGATGTTTTGGTCAGAGCCTTGGACCGCATTTTCATTTTGCATGCTGATCACGAACAAAATGCTTCAACTTCGACTGTTCGTTTGGCTGGCTCTTCAGGTACCAACCCATTTGCTGCGATTGCTGCTGGTGTGGCTTGCTTGTGGGGTCCTGCTCACGGCGGCGCTAACGAAGCTTGCTTGCAGATGTTGGAAGAAATTCAAGCCAACGGTGGCGTTGAGAAGATCGATGAGTTCATTGCTAAAGTCAAAGACAAGAACTCTGGCGTTCGTTTGATGGGCTTTGGTCACCGTGTTTACAAAAACTTTGACCCACGCGCTAAATTGATGCGTGAAACATGTCATGAAGTTCTCAAAGAATTAGGTCTTGAGAATGACCCATTGTTCAAGCTTGCAATGACACTTGAGAAGATTGCTTTGGAAGACGAGTACTTCGTTAGCCGCAAGCTTTATCCAAACGTTGACTTCTACTCAGGCATTGTTCAGCGTGCATTAGGTATTCCAACAGAAATGTTCACTTGTATTTTTGCTCTTGCACGTACAGTGGGTTGGATTTCTCAGTGGGAAGAAATGATCACTGATGCAGAATATAAGATTGGTCGTCCACGTCAGTTGTTTGTTGGTAGCCCAACACGCACTGTTCAACCAATCGCGAAGCGTTAATTAGGAAGATTCATGGCTCGTACTTTGTATGACAAGTTGTGGGATGACCATGTTGTTCACATGGAAGAGGACGGTACGACCGTCCTCTACATTGATCGACAGTTATTGCACGAAGTAACCAGCCCTCAAGCCTTTGAGGGTTTGTCTTTAGCGCAGCGCCCAGTTTGGAGAAATTCAGCGAACTTGGCGGTGTCTGATCACAACGTTCCTACAACCGATCGTTCAGAAGGTATTAAAGATCCAGTGTCACGTTTACAAATCGACACCTTGGATAAAAACTGCGATTCATTTGGTATCACCCAATACAAAATGCACGATAAGCGTCAAGGCATCGTGCACGTGATTGGACCAGAGCAGGGTGCGACATTGCCTGGTATGACCGTGGTTTGTGGAGATTCTCATACCAGCACACACGGTGCTTTTGGTGCATTGGCATTTGGTATTGGCACCTCAGAAGTTGAGCATGTCTTGGCCACGCAAACATTGCTGATGAAGAAAAGCAAAAACATGTTGGTGCGTGTCGAAGGTCAGTTGCTGCCAGGATGCTCTGCCAAAGATATCGTTTTGGCCATTATTGGCAAGATTGGTACTGCGGGTGGCACTGGTTACACGATTGAATTTGCTGGTACAGCGATTCGCGCTTTGTCGATGGAAGGTCGCATGACCATCTGCAACATGGCGATTGAAGCGGGTGCTCGTGCAGGTCTTGTGGGGGTTGATGAAACCACCATCAATTACGTCAAAGGTCGTCCGTATGCCCCGGCAGAAGGTGAGGCTTGGCGTCAAGCATTGCAGTACTGGAGAAAATTACACACCGATGAAGGTGCAGAATTTGACCGAGTGGTTGAGTTGCGCGCAGAAGAAATCAAACCTCAAGTGACTTGGGGCACTTCACCAGAAATGGTTTTATCGATTGAAGACAAAGTACCTGATCCTGAAAAAGAAAAAGATCCGGTCAAGCGTGAAGCCATGGAAAGAGCTTTGAGCTATATGGCACTCACGCCGAATACGGCGATTGAAGCCATCATGGTGGATAAAGTGTTCATTGGCTCTTGCACCAACAGCCGTATTGAAGACATCCGTGCTGCTGCTCGCGTGGTTGAGCGCATCGCTAAGAAAGTATCACCCACAGTGAAGTTGGCCATGGTCGTGCCTGGCTCTGGTTTGGTGAAAGAGCAAGCTGAGCGTGAAGGTTTGGACCGTGTGTTCAAAGCCGCAGGCTTTGAGTGGCGTGAACCTGGTTGCTCGATGTGTTTGGCGATGAATGCGGATCGCTTAGAGCCAGGTGAGCGTTGTGCTTCAACATCGAACCGTAATTTTGAGGGACGCCAAGGTAATGGCGGAAGAACGCATTTGGTCAGTCCTGCGATGGCAGCAGCCGCAGCTTTAGAAGGTCACTTTGTTGATGTTCGTAAAATAGCTTAAATCTCGGAGACGATAAATATGAGAACTTTAAAATTGGCACTGGCTTGTTTGATGGCAACTTCATTGATGGCTTGCAATACGATTTCTGGTATTGGTCAAGATCTTCAGAACTTAGGAAGTGTGGTTGACAAGAACACCCCCAAGAAGTCTGATGCTCCAGCGGAAGCGCCTAACTCTGGCGTGGTCGTTACACCGGTTAGATAATGAATAAGTTCACCGTACACCAAGGCTTGGTTGTTCCGCTTGATCGCGAGAACGTGGATACCGACGCCATCATTCCAAAGCAGTTTTTGAAATCAATCAAAAGAACTGGCTTTGGACAAAACTTGTTTGATGAATGGCGTTATTTAGATCATGGCGAACCTGGTCAAGATTGCACCAACCGCCCCATCAATCCAGAATTTGTTTTGAACCAATCTCGCTACAAAGGCGCCAGCATTCTTTTGGCCCGCCAAAACTTTGGTTGCGGCAGTTCTCGTGAACATGCCCCTTGGGCTTTGGAGCAGTATGGTTTTAGAGCAGTGATCGCCCCAAGCTTTGCAGATATCTTTTTTAACAACTGTTACAAAAATGGTTTGTTACCAATTGTTCTATCTGCGCAGCAAGTCGATCACTTGTTCAATGAAACAGCCGCATTCAATGGTTACCAGTTAACCATCGATCTAGAAAAGCAACAGGTCATTGCGCCTGATGGCCGTACCTATGATTTTGAGATTGCGGCGTTTAGAAAATATTGCATGGTCAACGGTTTGGACGATATTGGTTTGACCTTGCGACACGCAGACAAAATCAAGACTTATGAGTCTGAAAGAGTTCTGCGCATGCCTTGGTTAGCGACAAAGCTTCCTTAATTTTTCCTGTTTAAAGGTTTGAGATGAAGATTGCAGTATTGCCAGGTGATGGCATTGGTCCTGAGATCGTTACAGAAGCAGTGAAGGTTTTGAATGCCTTGGGCGAATCTTTTGAAATGGAAACTGCCCCAGTCGGTGGCGCTGGCTATGAGGCCAAAGGCCATCCTTTGCCAGAAGATACTTTGAAGTTGGCCAAAGAAGCTGATGCTATTTTGTTTGGTTCGGTGGGTGATTGGAAATATGACACTTTGGCCCGTGAATTACGTCCTGAACAAGCGATTCTTGGTTTGCGCAAACACCTCAGCTTATTCGCCAACTTAAGACCAGCGATCTGTTATCCAGAATTGACTGAAGCATCTAGCTTAAAACCAGAAATCATCGCTGGTTTGAACATCTTGATCGTGCGTGAATTGAACGGCGACATTTACTTTGGCACCCCAAAGGGGATTCGCACAGCCACGGATGGTTTATTCCCTGGCACGCGTGAAGGTTTTGACACCATGCGTTATTCAGAGCCTGAAGTGGAGCGCATCGCTCATGTGGCATTCCAGGCAGCTCAAAAACGCCATAAACGCGTGTGCAGCGTGGACAAATCCAATGTGCTTGAGACTTCACAGTTGTGGCGAGAAGTCATGACGCGCATCGCTAAAGAATACCCAGATGTTGAACTCAGCCACATGTATGTTGATAACGCAGCCATGCAGTTGGTCAAAGCACCAAAAGCATTTGATGTGGTGGTCACGGGTAATTTATTTGGCGATATCTTGTCTGATGAGGCATCGATGTTGACCGGTTCAATTGGTATGTTGCCATCAGCTTCATTGGATAAAGATAACAAAGGGCTGTATGAGCCAAGCCATGGTTCAGCGCCTGACATCGCAGGTAAAGGCATTGCCAATCCTTTGGCGACCATTTTGTCTGCAGCCATGATGTTGCGCTATTCATTGGGCAAAGCTGAGCAAGCCAATCGCATTGAGGCGGCTGTACAAAAAGTCTTGGCGCAGGGATATCGAACGGGCGACATTAAGACGGCTGGCTGCCAGTTGGTGGGTACCAAAGAAATGGGCGAAGCGGTTCTAAAAGCTCTGTAAGATAGATACCCCAGGTTCATTAATACAAATTTTTTACAAATATAGGTGTGGTGATGGCGACTCCATTGGTTGGATTAGTAGGTTGGCGCGGTATGGTTGGCAGTGTCTTGATGCAGCGCATGCAAGACGAAGGCGATTTCGCATTCATTGAGCCAGTCTTTTTTAGCACGAGCAATGCTGGTGGTCCAGCACCTGCGATGGCTAAGAATGAGAAAAAACTTTACTCAGCTGATGACATTGATGCATTGAAGCGTTGCGAGATCATCATCACTTGCCAAGGCGGCGATTACACCAAAGAGGTTTATCCAAAGATTCGTGCGGCTGGTTGGAAAGGCCATTGGATCGATGCAGCCAGTTCATTGCGCATGGTCGATGAGTCTGTGATCATTTTGGATCCAGTGAATCGCCCAGTGATTGATTCTGCCATCAGCAAAGGTGGCAATTTATGGGTGGGTGGCAACTGCACCGTGAGTTTGATGTTGATGGCCATGGGCGGTTTGTTCCGTGAAGGCGCCATTGAGTGGGTCAGCGCCATGACTTATCAAGCAGCTTCTGGAGCAGGTGCTCAGAACATGCGTGAGTTGTTATCTCAAATGGGTGCTTTGCACGATGCGGTTAAAACAGAATTGGCTGATCCTGCATCCGCTATTTTGGACATTGATCGCAAAGTGGCAGAAACCATGCGCTCAGCGAATTTCCCGAAAAAGAATTTCCGCAACACTGCGCTAGCAGGTAGCTTGATTCCATGGATTGATGTGCCTGTAGAGCATGGTCAAACCAAAGAAGAGTGGAAGGGCGGTTCGGAGTGCAACAAGATCCTAGGTAACCCACCATTCAGATCAGCCGGCAGTATTCCAATTGATGGCTTGTGTGTGCGCATTGGCGCGATGCGCTGCCATTCACAGGGCTTGACCATCAAGCTCAAGAAAGACATTCCTTTGAGCGACATCGAAGGCATCTTGGCTGGTGCCAACGACTGGGTCAAAGTGGTCCCGAACGATCGTGAAACCACCGAAAGAGATTTAACACCAGCAGCAGTGACTGGTACTTTGACGGTGCCTGTGGGACGTTTGCATAAATTAGCCATGGGTCCTGATTATTTAGGCGCATTCACAGTAGGCGACCAGTTGTTATGGGGTGCTGCTGAGCCATTGCGTCGCATGTTACGTATTTTGTTGGAGCGTTGATTTGTATTTTGCGCGGTTCGCAACTTTCTCACGTATAGCACTTGGATTAGTTTCAGCAATTTTTGCTGGGCAAGTGCTTGCCTTGAATTTAGGCAACTTGAGCATTCAATCAAAAGTTGGCGAGCCACTGCAAGCGCAAATATCCATTCAATTTGATCCTGCAGAGCTTTCATCCATCAAAGATATTCAGGCGGCCTTGGCCAGTCCTGAGATGTATCAACGTTTGGGCATCACATCTTCTGCCGCTCAAGCTCAGTTAAAAGTCTCGGTGCTGAAGGGTTTAAAAGATGAGCCCGTAGCAATCAAGATCACCTCCGATGAAGTATTGAAATTAGCCGCCAATGAAATTTTCTTAGATGCTTTGGTAGAGCTTCGTTGGTCTTCTGGTTTGGTGCGTCGTGTGTACACCTTGATGGTGGCCGATCAAGCCCGTGTAGAAGTAAAGGCCGGAGACACTCTGACAGAGATTGCCAGCAAGCTGGTGGCCAATTTTGATGAAGCCAGTCTGGACCAAGCCTTGATTTCTTTGTACAGA
The DNA here is from genome assembly GCA_937863045.1 of uncultured Polynucleobacter sp. Lineage (GTDB taxonomy): Bacteria > Pseudomonadota > Gammaproteobacteria > Burkholderiales > Burkholderiaceae > Polynucleobacter. Next base: position 14,210 of record CALMBU010000154.1, read on the forward strand.
GCCAATCCCCAAGCATTCGCTGGTGGCAGTATTCATCGCTTGATGGCTGGTGCTGAGTTAAAGATGCCTAGCCAAGCGATGGTCCAGAGTGTGCCTAAGCAAGAAGCCAAAGAAATCGCTCAATCTGCCGATGCAGCTTATCGCTCAGGTAAGGGCGACTTGCCATTGAATGCTTTGCCATCAGTAAAAGACAAAGCAGCAACAGCCACTGTGGGCGATCGATTGAAAGTGGGCCCAGCCGCTGGTTTAGAAGGTGAAGCCAAGCGTCGCATGGAAGAATTACTGGTTCAAGAAAAAGCTTTGTCTGAAGCCAAACAAAGAATTGTTGAATTAGAAAAAAACATTGCCGACCTTAAGAAGTTGATGCAAAGCCAAGGTTCGGGCCAAATAAAAACTGAAGCGATTGATTGGAAAAATCAAACAGGTCCATTGGCCATCGCTGTATTTGTGTTCTTGGCCATTCTGGTTTTATTAAAACTTTCTAAGGGTGAGGCGAACAAGGCTCGTCAGTCTGATAGTTCTGCGGCTCAGCCAAATGCAGTTCCTGAGCAAGCGGCCAAGTTATTCGCATCTCTGAATTTAGATCTTGTTCCTGGAGCTCAAAACTCTGGCACCAAGACTGCAGACGCTGGCTTGCCCAGCGCTGAAGCTCTGCGCGTCAAACTGAATCTGGTCAGAGCCTATATCACCATTGAAGATTTTGCGGCTGCCAGAGAAGCCATTCAAGAGGTCTTGGCGGTGAGCAATCAGATTGATCCTGAATTAACCATTCAAGCCAAATCATTGATGGCTGAAGTCAATCAACTGTCATCCAAATAGCATGCGACTTGCGCTGGGTTTGCAGTATGACGGGTCTGCTTTCACTGGCTGGCAAACCCAAAGCAACGGTCAAACCGTTCAAGATCACCTAGAGTTGGCCCTGAGTCGCTTCATTGGCGAATCCAATCAGCCTGTTAAAACCATCACAGCAGGAAGAACTGATACCGGGGTGCACGCCTTGGGTCAAGTGGTCCATTTTGATACCGAGGTTGTGCGACCAGACCTTGCTTGGGTCAAAGGGGTCAATGCCTTTTTACCACCCAGCATCTCCGTGCAGTGGGTCAAGCCAGTGCCTGAACATTTTGATGCCCGTTACATGGCTTTTGAGCGCAGTTACTGCTATGCCTTGCTCACTGGCCCAACGCCATCGCCATTGGTTCACGGTAAGGCAGGCTTTCTGAATCTGCCCAAAGGTAAAACCTTGGATGTATCAGCCATGCATGAGGCTGCCCAGGTCTTGGTGGGTGAACATGATTTCAGCTCATTCAGATCCTCTGAATGCCAAAGCAAAACCCCGATCAAGACCTTGTACCAAGTATCCGTGATTGAAAGCGGGCCTTGGGTTTACTTTATGTTTAGAGGTAATGCCTTCTTGCACCACATGGTGCGTAATTTGGTGGGAAGTTTGCTTTTGATCGGAGCCGGCAAAGAACCTGTCACTTGGATGAGCACATTGCTGGCTGCAAAAAATCGCCAATTGGCGGGGGCCACCTTCATGGCCGATGGACTTTATCTTCTTAGGGTAGGATACCCAGAGCAATTTGATATTCCTGAGCCGAATTTGGCCAATGGTTTTCTACCAATCAATCTTTTAGGGCAGTAAGACGCTGATGGGGCTACTCAAACAAACCGCTGAAAAAACCAGAATTAAATTCTGTGGTTTCACTCGTTCTAGCGATGTGGATGCGGCTGTTTCTTTGGGGGTGGATGCCCTGGGTTTCGTCTTTTATGAGCCCAGCCCGCGCTATGTCAGCCCTGAAATGGCGGCTGCCTTGATTTCTCGGATGCCGGGCGGTGTGGATGCTGTGGCTTTGGTGGTTAATCCCACGGATGAAGAGGTTTTGAGGATCCAGGAGCGCGTTCCCACGACTTTGTGGCAGTTCCATGGGGATGAGTCCCCAGAACGCTGTAAAGAGATCGCTCAGGGCATGCCATGGCTCAAAGCCGCCAGAATCAAGGCGGGCTTCAATTTATCCGAATTTTCTCTACAATACGCAGATGCAGCCGGCTTTTTATTAGATGCCTTCGTTGAAGGCTATGGTGGGGGTGGGCATGTATTTGATTGGTCATTGATACCGGAAACATGGACAAAAGAAAACGCGCATCGGGTCGTTTTGAGTGGTGGATTGAACACGCACAACGTGGGCGAGGGTATTGCACACCTTAAACCTTGTGCTGTGGATGTGTCGAGTGGCATTGAAGTGGCAAAAGGTCAAAAAAGCCCTGAACTAATGAAGGCGTTTATTCAAGCAGTCCGGGATGCCGATCAAGGCATCTCATTCGTGTAGAGGTAACACTATGTATGATTTCCCAGACAACAGAGGTCACTTCGGCCCCTATGGTGGTGTCTTCGTTTCTGAAACTTTGATGTATGCCTTGACTGAGCTCAAAGAGACGTATGCCAAGTATCAAAATGATCCAGATTTTTTAGCAGAGTTCCATTCAGAGTTAAAACACTTTGTGGGTCGTCCTTCACCGGTCTATCACGCCAAACGTTGGAGTGAGATGTTGGGTGGCGCACAAATCTATCTCAAGCGAGAAGATTTGAACCACACAGGCGCTCACAAAATTAACAACGTGATTGGTCAAGCGATGTTGGCCAAACGCATGGGTAAAAAACGCATCATTGCTGAAACAGGCGCTGGGCAACACGGTGTGGCAACCGCCACGATCTGCGCACGCATGGGTTTAGAGTGCATCGTTTACCAAGGTTCTATTGACGTGGCTCGCCAAGCGCAAAACGTTTATCGCATGAAACTCTTGGGCGCCACAGTGGTGCCGGTTGAGTCAGGCACTAAAACACTCAAAGATGCTTTGAATGAAGCGATGCGTGATTGGGTGACCAATGTGGAAAACACTTTCTACATCATCGGTACAGTGGCGGGTCCTCATCCATACCCAATGATGGTGCGAGACTTTCAAAGCGTGATTGGTGAAGAGTGCAAAGTGCAAATGCCAAGCATGATTGGCCGTCAACCTGATTACGTGATGGCTTGCGTGGGTGGTGGCTCAAATGCCATGGGCATTTTCTATCCTTACATCGATGTACCGAACGTCAAACTGGTTGGCGTTGAAGCTGCGGGTCATGGCTTGAACACCAAGGCCCATTCAGCAGCATTGGTGGCAGGCACACCGGGTGTGTTGCATGGCAACCGCACCTATCTATTGCAAGATGAAAACGGCCAAATTGCTGAAACGCATTCAGTATCAGCAGGCATGGACTACCCAGGGGTTGGTCCTGAGCATGCTTGGTTAAAAGATTCTAAGCGTGCTGAGTATGTCGCTGTGACAGATGACGAAGCACTCAAGGCCTTCCATGACTGTTGCCAAATTGAAGGCATCATTCCTGCATTAGAAAGCAGTCACGCCATCGCTTACGCTTGTAAATTGGCTCCAACTTTACCGAAAGATCAATCGATCTTGATCAATCTATCGGGAAGGGGAGACAAAGACATGCACACCGTTGCCCAAGAATCAGGTTTGAAGTTTTAGGAATATAGATGTCAAAGATTGCAAAAGTATTTGCTGATTTAAAAGCACAGGGCCGCAAAGGTCTTGTGCCCTTTATCACTGCCGGTGATCCTGAACCAGGTATCACCCTTGAATTAATGCACGCCTTGGTGCGTGGTGGCGCAGATGTGATCGAGTTGGGCGTACCTTTCTCAGACCCAATGGCTGATGGCCCTGTGATTCAGAGAGCTTCAGAAAGAGCTTTGTCTCACGGCACCACACTCAAGCACTGCATCGAATTGGTCAAACAATTTCGCCAAAGCAACGACCACACCCCAGTGGTCTTGATGGGTTATGCCAATCCGATTGAACACATGGGCACTGAAACTTTTGTCAGAACTGCTAAAGATGCAGGAGTTGACGGTATTTTGGTGGTGGACTACCCACCAGAAGAATGTGAAGACTTTGCCAAGCAATGCAAAGCAGCTGGTATTGATCCGATTTTCTTGTTGGCACCCACTTCATCACAAGAGCGCATTGATCAAGTCGGTAAAGTGGCAGCCGGTTACATTTATTACGTATCTCTCAAAGGGGTCACCGGAGCTGCTAACTTGGACACTCAGGCAGTGGCTGGCATCATTCCGCAAATCAGAGCTGCATCATCCGTGCCGATCGCGGTTGGTTTTGGTATCAGGGATGCCCAGTCAGCGGTGGCCATTGGCAAGACAGCCGATGCGGTCGTGATTGGTAGCCGGATCGTTCAGCTTTTAGAAGAAGCGGCCCCGGCACAGAGAGTACAATCACTGGAAGACTTTCTAAAGGGTATCCGTAAGGCTTTGGATCAATAAATATGAGCTGGATTGATAAACTTCTCCCCCCAAGCATTCAACACACTGACCCTGCGCAGCGTAAAACTGTGCCTGAAGGTTTGTGGATCAAATGCCCATCATGTGAAGCTGTTCTATACCGCAATGACTTAGAGTCAAACATGCATGTGTGCCCTAAATGTGATCATCACATGCGCATCAATGCACGTGAGCGTTTAGACAAATTATTGGATCTAGAAGGTCGTCATGAAATTGGCCAAGAAGTATTGCCAATCGATGCATTGAAATTCAAAGACACCAAAAAATACCCAGATCGCATCAAAGATGCGATGGACACAACAGGTGAAACTGATGCCATGGTGGTCATGGCTGGATCAATTCACACTATTCCCGTGGTCGTGGCCTGCTTTGAATTTGAATTCATGGGCGGCTCGATGGGCTCAGTGGTGGGTGAGCGTTTTGTGCGCGGCGCACAAATGGCCTTGGAGCAAAAAGTACCGTTCATTTGTATCAGCGCCACAGGTGGTGCTCGCATGCAAGAGAGTTTATTGTCATTGATGCAAATGGCTAAAACCAATGCGATGCTGGTCAAGTTGGCGCATGCCAAACTTCCTTACATCAGCGTTCTAACTGATCCAACCATGGGTGGTATCTCTGCCAGTTTTGCTTTCATGGGCGATGTGGTGATGGCTGAGCCAAAAGCCTTGATTGGTTTTGCTGGTCCGCGCGTGATTGAGCAAACGGTTCGCGAAAAACTACCTGAAGGCTTCCAGCGTTCAGAGTTCTTGATGCAAAAGGGCGGCATTGACATGATTGTTGATCGTCGCCAAATGCGCAAAGAGATTGCTGATTTGTTAGCGCTGCTATTGAAGCTGCCAACAGATTCTGTTGCTTAAGACCCCAACTTCAATTGCCTGACACGTTTGACAATTTAGATGATTGGCTCAAGCACCTAGAGACAGCCCACCCCGTTGGGATCGATATGGGCTTGGAGCGCATCACACGCGTCAAAGAAGCTCTGCAGCTTAATTTCGCGGCGGTGGTCTTCACCGTCGGTGGTACGAATGGCAAAGGCTCTACCTGCGCTTTATTAGAAAGCATCTTATTAGCAGCCTCTTATAAAGTCGGTTGCCACACATCTCCTCACTTACTCTCATTCAATGAGCGTGCGCGCGTGAACGGCGAGATTGTCAGTGATGCTCTTTTACTCGAACACTTCAAAGCGGTGGAGATGGCCAGAACATCTTTGCCCAATCCACCAACCCTGACTTACTTTGAGTTCACCACCTTGGCCATCATGCATTTATTTGCAAAGGCTGGTTTGGATGCGGTGATTTTGGAAGTTGGTTTGGGCGGTCGCTTGGATGCGGTGAACATGATTGACACAGATTGTGCGATTGTCACCAGCATCGATTTGGATCATATGGAATACCTTGGCGACACCCGAGAAAAAATCGCCTTTGAAAAATCCGGTATTTTTCGCACAGACACACCTGCGATCTGCGCAGATCCTGTGCCACCGCAATCCTTGATTGATCATGCAGCATCGATCGGTGCTGATTTGTGG
>CALMBU010000155.1 GCA_937863045.1 uncultured Polynucleobacter sp.
AGATTTCTGCCTGTCTCGTGGGCTCGGAGATGTGTATAAGAGACAGGGCCGCAGGTTGTTTTTCCCTCAGGAATCACACGCTTCACAATCCCATAGGTATCTTGGTCTTCAATATGAAACTCCACACCCAATTTTTTAAAATAATCAGGCAGGGTTTCTTTTGGAAAACCCGGTTGGTTTTGATCAAGATTGACCGCCACCAAATCAAAATTGATTGGCGCACGCTCTTTTAACTTCATCAAAATATCAAGCATGGCATAACTGTCTTTGCCGCCAGACATGCAAACCATGACCTTATCGCCATCTTCGATCATGTTGTAATCAACGATGGCTTGACCAGCTAGACGACAAAGCTTTTTGTCTAGCTTATTCTCTTCGTAGGCTACTTTGCGCGGATCTTTCATTCTTTGATCAGGAAAATTTCAACACCAACTGCTTCACAATCAGGATAGACATCCGGCTTTGCAGTTGAAACTTTAACGGCTCTCACATTTGGATGAGCCAACATGATTTTGGCAACATCATCACACAAGGTCTCTTGAAGATGTATGTGGCCCTTAGAAACTCTTTCAATGATACTTTGACGCATGAAGTCGTAATCAACCACTTCATCAAGACTGTCTTTTGATGGTGTGTTTTCTACCAAAGGTACAAATAAATCAACATTGATTAAAACGCGCTGCTCTCCGCGCTTTTCAAAATCATGAACTCCAATATTGATGTAAACCTCGTAATTGCTCAGAAACAATCTGCGGCAATCCATCAAGCGAGGGTGAGATAACAATGCTTGCATAATTTACTCCGTCAAAAACATCACGTCACGATTAGTCGAAAGTAAATGTTGCCCACCATCAACATACAAAGTTGTACCAGTTATGGCTTTTGCCTTGGCCAAATAAATCACTGCATCCGCAATATCATCAGGGGTTGATGATTGCTCCAAAGGAGTCATGCTGTGGGCTTTGGCAAAGCCATCTTCAGACTGATCGCCAGACACCATCGTGATACCAGGTGCCAATCCTACAACGCGTAAATTGGGTGCAAATGATTGGGCCAACAAATTAGTTGCTGAATTAAGTGCTGCCTTTGACAAGGTGTAAGACAAAAAGTCTGGGTTCAGGTTTTCTAATTTCTGATCAAGCAAATTGATCACCACTCCACTTGGGCCACGAGCATCAGCGGTTCTTAGCTTGGCATGATGACGGTAGAGGTCTCTGGACAAAATCAATGGTGCAGCCACATTGGTGAGCATGTGACGATCCAATGAGGCATAACTAAAACTTGAAGCCACATCGTATTGGAATAAAGAGGCGTTGTTCACCAAGCATGATGGCAAACCCAGAGCTTCACAACATCTATTGATCAACTGACTGGCTTGAGATTCATCTGATAAATCTGCCTGCAAAGCGACACCGCGCTGCCCAGTCGCCAAGATATCTTTGACCGTCTGCTCAGCAGCCTCTTTGGAGTTGCCATAATGAATTGCAACATCCCAGCCATCCTTGGCCAGACCAATCGCAATAGCGCGGCCAACGCGCTTGGCGGCTCCAGTTACTAGGGCAATTTTTGGGTTTTTCATATTTTTTGCAGCATCACTTATAAGAGTTGTAGACTCGCGAGGTATGGATATTAACCCTAGTATTGAAGAAGCGTCTCATAGTCAAACGCTGGCTCGTTTAATTCAAGAAGAAATTAAGGCTCAAAATGGGCAAATTTCTTTTGCCAAGTATATGGAAATGGCCCTGTATGCGCCAGGATTGGGCTATTACGCAGCCGGCAAAAACAAGCTTGGCAGCAAGGGGGATTTCACCACCGCCCCTGAAATCAGCCCTTTATTTGGGGCAAGCATCGTTCAAACCTTACTGCCCGTCATTGAACACCTTCAAAACTTGAATCTACCGGTCAAAATTCTTGAATTTGGAGCGGGAACAGGCGCTCTGGCCGAATCGATTTTGATAGAGCTACAAAGCCAAGATATTGAAGTTGATAGTTACAGCATTCTTGATTTATCAGCCGACCTAATTGAGCGACAACAATCAAGACTATCGCCTCAATTTGATCAGGTCACCTGGATCAATCAATTACCAAAAAACTTCACAGGGATCATCCTTGCTAACGAAGTCTTAGATGCCATGCCCATTGAATTGATCACCTATCAAAATCAACAGTGGCTGTTTAAAGATGTCGCTTTGACCACAGCATCATCTGAAGGTGGCTCAGAGAATACCATTGGTTTCAGGCATTGCCTCGGCAAAGAAGTGCCTCAAGCAATGCTTCCAGAATGCTTGCGCCAACAATCATTCGAAAACGGTTACACCACTGAAATCAATGTAAACGCCAAAGCTTGGATCAATAGTATCTCTGAGATTTTAGACATGGGAATCTTGTTAACGATTGACTACGGATTCCCTGAGCATGAGTACTATCACTCTCAGCGCAATCAAGGAACCGTCATGGGTCACTATGCGCACCATGCCGTTCAAGATCCCTTCTTTTATCCAGGGCTTTGCGATTTAACGGCTCATATTGACTGGACGAGCGTTGCAAATACCGGCATCAATGCAGGTCTATCACTTCTGGGCTTCACCAGCCAAGCATCTTACTTATTGGATGCAGGTATAGGATCATTGCTGATGGAAAAAGTTGATCCATCGAACAGCGCTGAATTCATGCCACACTCAAACGCCATTCAAAAATTGTTATCTGAAGCAGAAATGGGCGAGTTATTCAAAGTGATGTGTTTTGGCAAAGGGCTACCCTTTGAAGAAGGTGATTTGCCTGGATTCAGATCAAGACCCCGATCTTTGTAACCTCTTATATCTCTCTTTAATTCCCTTTGATTGCCAAGAGTCTTCTGTCTTCAATCAATTGCTTGATTTTCGCCCCTGTTGATGAGCCTTGCTCACCAACATCTTGAACCACTTGAGCAATATCCACCTTTTTTGCCAAGCCATATGATTTGGTCAGCTGCTGCGTAGGAAGCTTCAACAAATCGGCCACTTTGATGAGCTCATCAAAACGTTCAGGCTTTCTCCAAACATCTGTTCGATTCAGTAGATCTAATAAATTTCTTGGATCAAGTGTTGGCGAATTTAATCCCACTTTTAATTCTCGGGCCAGAACGGCGTGATCGTGACACTCGACTGGAATGCCCCACAAGGCTGCCCAAGCATTGATATCTTCAGTTTTCAAATTTGATAACAATACCGCGCAGCGCTGAGATAAATTAAATTGGCGTTTGGCTGCCGAATCAATATCGCTCGGCAATGAAGCATCTTTTGAATTTAGCTTTGGGAAAAATAATTCAAAGACACCTATCTCATTCAATACATCTAACATCCTAGAAGGCTTCTCAGACATCAAGCCCCTAGAGATTTCTTGCCAAACTCTTTCTTTGACTAAAGCACTTAACTCGCCACTTGAGTGAATTTTCTTGAGCAAGGTGAGCGTGGAAGGCTCAATTGAAAAATCAGAAAACCGCGCGGCAAATCTTGCAATGCGCAATAGTCGCACCGGGTCTTCACTGAATGCCGGTCCGATGTGTCTGAATAATTTATTGCTGATATCTTTTTGACCACCATAGGGATCAATTACATCACCCACAGGTTGACCATTGGCATCAGCTTCTCTGGCCATTGCATTGATGGTCAAATCACGTCTTGCCAAATCTTGCTCCAGCGTGACCTCTGGGTCTGCATGAAACACAAAGCCTTTATAACCAGGCGCTACTTTGCGCTCGGTTCTAGCCAAGGCATATTCTGCATGCGTGACAGGATGCAAAAAAACTGGGAAGTCTTGCCCAACCGGGGTATATCCCTCGGCCAACATTTGCGCAGGAGTTGCGCCAACAACGACATAATCAAGATCTTTTACTGGCAATCCCAGCAACTGATCTCTGATGGCGCCACCCACAACATAAATCTTCACTTGATTAAGACATCCAATGCTTGAGGGTTGATGGCAAATACTTTTTCTAAAGCATTTTCAGCACCCGCTGGCAAGACATTGTCTTCACTCATCGAAGCCAAATTATCTCTAGACATCAAGGTAGGGCCGGGCATCATTTCTAATAAACCAGCTTGCAAATATGCCAATGGTTTTGGCAGAGGAATAACAAAACTTTTTCTTCCGCCCACCACGCCGGCAAAGTTAACCAACTCAGCCAAGGTATAGACGCGAGGACCAGCCAAATCAAACACCCTGCCAATCGTTTCTGACATTGAAATCGATTTCACAAATGCTTGCGCAACATCTGACACATACACTGGCTGAAATTTAACGCTCGCACCGCCCAAAGGCAAAACCGGCGCAAACTTTTGCAAGGAGGCAAAAAGATTGATGAATTTATCTTTTTCACCAAACACCACTGATGGTCTAAAAATTGTCCAATCCAGATCACTGGCCTTCACCAAGTTTTCTGCATCGCCTTTGCTGCGCTGATACATCGATGCGCCTGAGCTACTCGCACCCAAAGCACTCATATGAATGTAACGCTTTAAATTTGCTGCACTCATTGCAGCAATGATTTTTTTGGTTAACTCAACATGGTTTTTTAAAAAGCCTGGGCCATATGGAGTGCCTGTTTTGTCATGCAAAATACCAACCAAGTTAATCACGATGCCACCAGGGCCCACACGTTGGCACAAATCAGCCAAGACAGCAGGATCATGAACATTGGCTTCAATCACTTGAAGCTTAGGCAAAACCCATAATTCTTTGGCGTATGCAGCTTTGCGCGTTGGCAAGAAAACTGCATGGCCAAGAGCGCTCAAACCACTGGCTATCTTCTGGCCAATGAACCCACTGCCACCAATCAATAATATGTTTGTTTCATTCATCATGGTAATTCCGACAATACAGCTGTTTTAGGTGATACCGTGCCCAGCTTTTGCTTGAGTGACGGTGTTTTATTGCCAGACATGGCTGTGTAATAGTTAGCATTTGCCAAAACATTTTTCACATACCCCCTGGTTTCATTGAAGGGAATTGTTTCTGCAAAAATTGCACCTTCAACAGATCGAGGTAACTTCTCGCGCCACATCTTAGGTCTTCCAGGGCCTGCGTTATAAGCGGCTGAGGCCAAAGTCCATGAGCCATCCAAATCACGCAAGACCATATTTAAATAATGACTGCCCAAGGTCAAATTAACTTTCATATCATCTAATTGAGATGGCTTAAAACTATTCATCCCAATTTTTTTTGCCACATAAGTAGCAGTTGCGGGCATTACTTGCATCAGACCAGAGGCCCCAACATGTGAGCGTGCGTTCATGATGAAGCGTGACTCTTGGCGAATCAGACCATAAGCCCAATTGGTATCTAGGCCTATTGATCCAGCAATTGGAGAAAGAGACTCTTTGAAAGGGGTTGGGTAGCGCAAACTAAAGTCATGCTCAAGCTTTGTTCGATCAGCCGTATTGACTGCACGATCATATAAACCAATGCGCTTAGCATGCTCAGCCACAGCAATTAACTGCCTATCGCTGAGGCCGCGCAATTCCCAATTCCACTCCCTGTTGCCCTCAAAGCGCATACCCATGTCATAAAATCGCACCGCTCTTGCAAAGGCCTTATTGGATGACATCTGCTTGACCAAGCTTTCTTCAGCTGCCACTCGCTTAGGAATATAAATTCTCATGCCCAAGTCTTCTCTGGCTAACTGCCCATAAAAATGGTGCTGATCGACCAAAGCCTGCCATCCTTCTTTTGCCAATGACTCATCGCCTAACTCTTTTTGTGCTCGCGCATACCAATATGTCCATGCAGGATCGCGCCTTTTGACTGATGGCGTCATATGATCAATGGTCTCTTTAACCATTCGCCAATCACCCACGCGCAATGCAGCCCTGACTTTCCACTCTTGAGTTTCTGGCGTCAATAAATGATGTTGTCCCAAATCGTGTTGTAGCTTGAATGCTCTCATGGCATTGGGGTCTAGCCTCTTGGCCAAATATTGCCCAATACTTCCCCAGGCAGCCACCGAGTTCTCTTTACTTGTGCGCCATGTCTTTTTATCAAAATCTCTAAAAGCTGCCTCTGGTGATTTTCTGGCACTTCTAACAATCTCTGCCATCGGATCGGGTACATCGAAGCGATTGGCCAAGGTTTCAAAATTGTTTTCTACAGCCATTCGCGAAAATGTTGCCACTTCATATTTTGAAAATCCATTGGCTTTATAGATTGAGTTCACAAGCTCTGGACATGCCTCACCAAAAAATCGTGGATCCAATAAAATATTTTTTACTTCGGTCGCCAGCATATTCACTGGCTCACCCTTTGCAAATCTTGACTGAAGCGCATAACACTTCACCTGAGTGTCATCATCCAAAGCAAATTGCGCGTACTCTCGATCGAAATTAGCCCAATCTTTGCGCTTACCTAAAACCAAGAGCCAATCATTTCTCAATCTATCTGCCAACGCAGTGCCAGCATATTTTTTCAAGAACTGATCAACAGCCTCATCAGCGGTTGTTTCAGCCCTTGGGGCGCCACCTTTATCAAATAATCGGGGCTTAATTTGGAAATATGTGACGTAATCGGCGATGTCATACTTTGACAACTTTTGACCCAAATCTCTTGCTTTGGCAGCATCATTGTTTTTCGAAGCTTCTCTTAACTCAAGAAACATCCTGTCATCCGAAGTTAAACTGCTATCTGATGTTTTTTTATTGGTCGAGGCTCGGTTTTTTTGAGCGTGGGCAAGCTCTACAGAAGTTGACGCAAAGGCAATGACGACCAAACTCAGTAGTAAGTGTTTATTTATCAATTTTGTGGTTTTTCGTTGTAGCATAACCCTAATCATGCCTTATTTTTTCTACTTTTGAATAGCTTGTGAAAACTTTAAATCATTTAAGACAAGAATTGCTGGCCAAGAGACTCGATCTTCATCAAGATTCGAGCCTTAGCAAGGAACTTGAAATCAAACTATCTCAATTCTTAAATGAAACCGATGCCAACTGTGTGGGTATTTATTGGCCAATCAAAAGCGAATTTGACCTGCGTCCCTTAGCTCTTGATTGGTGCGCCAAAAACCCTGAGAAAAAATTAGCGCTTCCAATTGTGGAGCTCAACAAGCCTTTGATATTTGGTGAATGGAATCAAGACACCACCTTGGTCAAAGGGCCTCAAAATATCAATGAGCCCTTACTTGACTCATATAGCTCCAGAATTGAGCCAGACTTACTGATCATTCCTTGCTTGGGATGGTCAAATCAAAATGAACAGTTTTGGCGAATTGGTTATGGTGGTGGTTATTACGATCGAACCATTGCTGAATTCAAAAAAGATAAGCGCTCTGTCAAAACCCTTGGCGTGGGATACAAAGCTTTGGAAGTAAAAGAGGGCGCATGGCGCCCTCAAAGTCATGATCAAGCACTAGACTTGATGATTGTTGCTTAAGATTTAATCAAGTCTAGATTCTTGGCAATTGCCAAAGTTGTATCTGCCTGGTTCAAACTGTAGAAATGCAAACCTGGAACACCGGCAACGCGCAATTGATCACACAAATCCGTGACCACATCCAAACCAAATGACTTGATAGATGCAGCGTCATCACCAAATGACTGTAAACGCAAACGGATCCAACGAGGAATCTCTGCGCCACATGCATCTGAGAAACGCAATAGCTGAGTGCTGTTGGTGATTGGCATGATGCCAGGCACTATCGGCTGATCAACGCCCAGCTTATAGGCTTCATCCACAAATCTAAAGTAAGCATCACTGTTGAAAAAATACTGGGTGATGGCTGAATCTGCACCCGCCTTCATCTTATTAGCAAACATCAAAACATCATCACTCATTGATTTCGCCTGAGGATGCATCTCTGGATAAGCCGCTACCTCGATATGAAAATGACTGTCAGTTTCTGAACGAATAAATCTAACCAATTCTTCAGCATGATGAAACTCTCCATACTGACCCATGCCTGAGGGCAGGTCACCGCGCAAAGCCACAATGCGACGAATACCGATTTCTTTGTACTGCTTTAGTAATTCGCGAATCTTTTCTTTTGAGCTCCCAACACAAGAAAGATGAGGCGCGGCCTCTTGGCCTGCCTCATGGATTTCTTTGACGGTCGACAAAGTACCGTCTTGTGTTGAACCACCTGCACCAAACGTTACAGAAATAAATGTTGGCTTAAGCGCTGCGGATAACTGCTCTCTAACAGAGCGGAGCTTCGCAGCTCCCTCTTCTGTTTTTGGTGGGAAAAACTCAAGGCTTAATTCCATGTCATTCATTCCTGATCACGTTTTTAATAACGATATGTTTCAGGCTTGTAAGGGCCTTCTTTTTTCACGTTGATGTAGTCGGCCTGCTGCTCTGACAACTCAGTGAGCTGAGCATTCAGTTTCTTCAACTGCAAACGAGCTACTTTTTCATCAAGGTGCTTAGGCAATGTGTACACACCTACTGGGTACTTATTGCTTCCTGCAGATTGCCATAACTCAATCTGAGCGATCGTCTGGTTAGCAAATGATGAGCTCATCACGTAAGACGGGTGACCTGTGCCGCAACCCAAGTTAACCAAACGTCCTTTGGCCAAAATGATGATGCGCTTTTCTGGCTGACCATTGCTGGCAGGGAAAATCACGTGATCCACTTGTGGCTTGATCTCTTCCCACTTGTACTTCTCGACACCAGCGATATCGATTTCATTGTCAAAGTGACCAATGTTACAAACGATGGCCTGATCTTTCATTTTTGCCATATGGTCATGAGTGATCACATGGTAGTTACCTGTGGCAGTAACAAAAATATCTGCTTTATCTGCAGCGTAATCCATGGTCACAACACGATAACCTTCCATCGCCGCCTGAAGAGCGCAAATCGGATCAACTTCTGTCACCCATACTTGTGCCGACAAGGCACGCAAAGCTTGTGCTGAACCTTTGCCCACGTCGCCGTATCCAGCAACCACAGCCACCTTGCCTGCAATCATCACATCTGTTGCGCGCTTAATGCCGTCCACCAATGATTCACGGCAACCATACAAGTTATCAAACTTGCTCTTGGTCACAGAGTCGTTCACGTTGATCGCTGGGAACTTTAGTTCACCCTTGGCGTGCATTTGATACAAACGATGAACACCGGTTGTGGTTTCTTCTGTAACGCCCTTTACTTTCTCAAGACGAACCGAATACCAAGTTGGGTCAATTTTTAACTTAGCCTTGATCGAAGCAAACAAAACTGTCTCTTCTTCGCTTGTTGGGTTATTCAATACTGATAGATCTTTTTCAGCTTTTGTACCCAAATGTAACAACATGGTTGCATCGCCACCATCATCCAAAATCATGTTCGAGAAGCCGCCGTCTTGCCATTCAAAAATACGGTGTGTGAATTCCCAGTATTGCTCAAGAGTTTCACCCTTGATCGCAAACACTGGCGTACCGTTAGCAGCAATCGCAGCAGCAGCGTGGTCCTGTGTAGAAAAAATATTGCAAGATGCCCAACGCACTTCAGCGCCAAGAGCCTCTAATGTTTCAATCAAAACAGCTGTTTGGATAGTCATGTGCAAAGAGCCAGTGACGCGAGCACCGCGCAAAGGCTGGCTTGCAGAAAACTCTTCACGAATGGCCATCAAGCCAGGCATTTCTGTTTCGGCGATGATGATTTCTTTGCGACCCCAATCAGCCAATGAAATATCAGCGATGGCGCAATCTTTAAGCACATTTAAATCAGTAGGTTTGTTCATTTCCACTCCAAGCTAGTAAGGAAGATCCTGGAGGGCAAATAAAAAAGCCCGCCAACCAATCACTTCACAGGTTAGCGAGCGTCGTTGCTAAAGGCCTGGGGCCTTCCTCTAAGCCTAGGGTGTTTAAAGACTTAAACACCTCGCAACGCTCCTTAGAGATTTTGCAAAATTATAAACCAGCAGCGGCCCTCAAGGCGGCAGCCTTGTCAGTGGCTTCCCATGTGAACTCAGGCTCTTCGCGACCAAAGTGACCATAAGCAGCTGTTTTACGATAGATTGGGCGCAATAAATTCAACATTTTCACGATGCCCTTTGGTCTTAAATCAAAGTGAGCACGCACTAACTCAGCAATCTTATCATCTGAAATCTTGCCTGTGCCATATGTGCTGACCATCACAGACGTTGGCTGAGCAACGCCAATCGCATATGAAATCTGCACCAAACACTTGCTAGCCAAACCAGCGGCCACAATGTTTTTCGCCACATAACGACCCGCATAGGCAGCAGAACGATCCACTTTTGATGGGTCTTTGCCTGAGAAAGCGCCGCCGCCGTGAGGTGCTGAGCCACCATATGTATCAACAATGATCTTACGTCCGGTCAAACCACAATCGCCTTGTGGACCACCGATCACAAAACGACCGGTTGGGTTCACCAAGTACTTGATTTCACCTTTGATCAACTCTTTTGGAAGCACCGGCTTGATGATCTCTTCAATCACGGCTTCACGAAGTTTCTCTAATGAAATATCTGGAGAGTGCTGAGTTGATAAAACAATGGTGTCAATTGAATCTGGCTTGCCATCAACATAGCGCAAAGTAACCTGTGACTTTGCATCTGGGCGCAACCAATTCAAACGACCATCACGACGCAAATCAGCCTGACGCTCAACCAAACGGTGTGACAAATGAATTGGCAAAGGCATAAATTCTGGGGTTTCATCAACCGCATAACCAAACATCAAGCCCTGGTCACCAGCACCCTGATCAAGACCATCATCATGGGCTTTATCTACGCCCTGAGCAATGTCTGGACTTTGCTTGTCGTAAGCCACCAGCACTGCGCAGCCCTTGTAATCGATACCGTAATCAGTATTGTCGTAACCAATCTGACGGATGGTATCGCGTGCTACGTTGATGTAATCGACGTTTGCAGTTGTTGTGATTTCACCCGCAAGAACAACCAAACCGGTGTTGCAAAGAGTCTCTGCAGCTACACGAGCTGTTGGATCTTGCGCCAAAATAGCATCAAGAATTGCATCGGAAATTTGGTCAGATACTTTATCTGGGTGGCCTTCAGAAACTGACTCTGAGGTAAAGAAAAAATTGTTCGCCATGACTGCTCCTTAGTTAAATAAGCGACAACACGTGCCGAGTATTACTAAGTGCGGCGACGCTTTAGCGGATTGTTTTAATTCGCCCCGCAAGTTGTCTTAACTCGGCGAATAACTAAATTCTATAACATTCTCACTTTTAATGGCAAACCTGTATATTTAACCCTATGACGAGCACAAGATTACGCTTCACCAAAATGCATGGCGCAGGCAATGATTTCATTGTCTTAAATGGCCTATCCCAAGATCTCTCTGGTATCACCAAAGAGCAATGGGCAAGACTTGCACACCGTCAATTTGGCATTGGTGCCGATCAAATCCTTTTAGTGGAAAAGCCCACAGTTCCAGAGGCAGAGTTTCGCTACAGAATCTTTAACTCTGATGGCAGCGAAGTAGAGCAGTGCGGCAATGGATCTCGTTGTTTTGTGCGCTTTGTCAGAGAAAAAGGTCTGACCAAGAATAAAACGGTCAAAGTTCAAGTGGCGCACACCATCCTGTCTTTGACTGAAAATGATGACGGTCAAGTGACGGTGAACATGGGCGCCCCCATCCTATCGAACGAGCTGATTCCCTTTAAATCTTCAGGTCTTCAAGAAAAAGTTGAAGGTAAAGCAAATTTATACCAACTAGCGCTTGCTGATCATGCTATCTGGATTGGAGCCGTATCCATGGGCAATCCACACGCCGTGCAAATTGTGCAAGATGTTGACACAGCACCTGTTGCAAAAGATGGTCCACAGATAGAAACACATTTGGCATTTCCGAAAAAGGTGAATGCTGGCTTTATGCAAATTCAGAATCGCCACGAAATCAAACTGCGCGTATTTGAAAGAGGTTCAGGTGAAACCTTGGCTTGCGGCACTGGTGCTTGCGCAGCAGTTGTCTCAGGAATTTTGAGAGGTCAGCTGGATTCTCCAGTCATCGTTCACACACGCGGTGGAGATTTGAGTATTGCCTGGGACAGCGCTGCTTCGATGCAACATCCGGTCATGATGACCGGACCTGCTCAAACTGTTTTTGAAGGTGAGATCACTCTCGACTAAACATTCATTAAGCAAAGCTTAATGAATCAAACGCCGTACTGATTTCGATAGGCTTTCACGGCCGGTAAGTATTGTTGCAATTCTTTGCTTTGGCTTGATTCTAAGAAACTCATCAAGCTTGCCAAATTTGCAATCGATACCACTGGCATGCCAAATTCTTTTTCTACGTTTTGAACGGCTGAACTATCAGCGATTTCAGTCGCAGTGCCAGCTCTTTCCATGCGATCCAAAGCAATCAAAACAGCTGCGGGATTTGCGCCAGAGCGACGAATGATGTCAACCGATTCACGCACTGAAGTGCCAGCAGATATCACATCATCAATGATCACCACCCGACCCTTCAGTGGTGCACCTACCAAAGTACCGCCCTCGCCATGATCTTTGGCTTCTTTGCGATTAAAACAAAACGGTACTGATCGCCCCATACCAGCCAAAGCAACAGCGGTCGTGGCAGCCAAGGTGATACCTTTGTAGGCGGGTCCGAACAACATATCAAACTGAATGCCAGAGTCAATCAATGCCTTCGCATAAAACTCACCCAAAGCTTTGAGGAGTGCGCCGTCATTGAAACCACCGGCATTAAAAAAGTAGGGAGATAATCGACCCGCTTTTGTTTTAAATTCGCCAAAAGCTAACACCTTGGCATCTAAGGCAAAATGGATAA
Organism: uncultured Polynucleobacter sp.; assembly: GCA_937863045.1. GTDB lineage: Bacteria > Pseudomonadota > Gammaproteobacteria > Burkholderiales > Burkholderiaceae > Polynucleobacter. Next base: position 12,732 of record CALMBU010000155.1, read on the forward strand.
ATTCGTTTTTAAAGTTTTCTTGATTGGAAGTCATAACCGAGATGTTACGCATCATTACCGCCAACCTCAATGGTATTCGCTCAGCCGCTAAAAAAGGTTTCTTTGAGTGGGTCAATACTCAGAACCCTGACATCCTTTGTATTCAAGAGCTTAAGGCTCAAGAAGCTGATTTGGACAACGGTCTAATGAACCCCAATGGCTATCATGGATTTTTTCAATATGCCAACAAAAAAGGTTACAGCGGTGTTGGGCTGTATTCAAAAAAAGCGCCTGACAGCGTCAAAATTGGCTTTGATGATGGTGAGTTTGATGCTGAAGGTCGCTACGTTGAAGCCCGGTTTGGCAAGCTGATTGTGATTTCTGCTTACTTTCCTTCAGGCTCGAGCGCTCCTGAGCGCCAAGAAGCTAAATTCAGATTTCTTGATTTATTCATGCCTCACATCAAACAGCTCAAGTCAGAAGGTCTGGAAATTATTCTTTGTGGCGACATCAATATTGCCCACAAAGAAATCGACTTAAAGAATTGGAAGGGTAATCTTAAAAACTCAGGCTTCACACCAGAAGAGCGCGAATGGATGACACATCTTTTCACTGAGGCAGGCTTCATGGATGTTTACCGCCACTTACATCCCAATACCGAAGATGAATGCTACACATGGTGGAGCCAAAGAGGTCAAGCGTACGCAAAAAATGTAGGCTGGAGAATTGACTATCAAATTGCAACCCCTGGGATTGCTAAGAAAGCTCAACGCGTAGAAATTTATAAAACTGAAAGATTCTCTGATCATGCTCCGCTGATCATTGACTACGAGAGTGTATAAGTCTTAAGGTTTGTAATTGGGCAATTTATCAACGGTGGTGTTTTTGGCGCGCGCATACAAAAATAATGCTTCGTTGATATTTCTTTGGATTTCATAAATTCGACTATCGCCCGATGGGTGGGTTGAGAGCCACTCTGGTTGTTTGTCTTTAGATAGCTGCCCCATCTTTTGCCATAAAGAAATTCCGGCGCGAGGATCATAGCCGGCTCTGGCGGCGATATCCATACCAACCAAGTCAGCATCTCTTTCATCCGCCCTTGAAAAACTCAAGCCCAAGATTTGTAAGCCCTGACCCAGAGCTTGCCCACCGAGATTGCCCAAGCCCAAGGCTGAAGATAAAACACTCGCCCCTAAATTGCTCAACTGCGCTTTAGCGATTCGGTCTCTGGCATGCTCACGCAAAGCATGAGCAATTTCATGACCCATCACAGTGGCAACCTCATCATCATTTAAGTTCAGCTTTTCGATGATGCCCGTATAAAAAGCAATCTTTCCGCCAGGCATACAAAATGCATTGACCTGATCGGAGATGAATAAATTAATTTCCCACTTCCAAGCTTGAGCTTCTGGATTCCAGGCGTAGGCGTGCGGTAATATTTTTTTAGCAATGCCTCGTAAACGAATCACCTGCGGATGATTGTCGGGTGCCAAGGCATTTTTTTCAGCCGCCTTTTGCTTCATGGCGTTGTATTGTCTTGAAGCTGCGGCCTCTAATTGACTGGCAGGCACCATGTCTTTCAGGCTCGAACTATCGCCAACTCTCACTCCATCGATGGGCCCCGGTCTTGATGAGCTGCCACATGCCGCCAATAAAACAACAAGGCCGCATAAAGTAAATCTTTTGAGACGAGGAAAATAGGATGAAATCATTTGATCACGCAGTTTTTTCAAATGGAGATTTTTTTTCTTGGCGCCATGGTGCAATCTTAGGTAACAACATCAAACCAGGCAAGGCCAAAACAACACAAATGATAAAGAAGTTAGTCCAACCAGTGAATTCAACAATGTAGCCCGTTAATGCATTGATAAACGTTCGCGGTACTGCAGATAAGCTGGTGAACAAAGCAAATTGAGTAGCTGTGAAACGCGGGTTGGTCTCTAAGGCAAGATAGGCCGTGAAAGCTGCGGTACCAAGACCCGCCGTGATTGCCTCAAAACCAATCACCCAAGATAAAACCCATAAATCAGGGCCTGATTGAGCCAGCACAACAAATCCAAACGTGGCGACGGCCTGCAAGACTCCAAAAATCCACAAGCCTTTGTTGACACCTGTTTTTAACATCCAATAGGCGCCCAAAATTCCACCAAGGATGCTGGCCCAAAGGCCTGCATTTTTTGCAACGATACCAATCTCAGTTCGAGTAAAACCAAGCTCAATATAAAAAGGTGTGGCCAAGGCGCTTGCCATTGAATCCCCTAACTTATAGAGGAATATGAATAGCAAAATAAAAGCGGCGTGCTTCCAACCTGAACGATGAATGAACTCTTTAAAAGGCTCTATCACCGCCTCTCTCATGGTTTGTGGCGGCGGGCCATACTCTTTTGGCTCAGACACCAAGAGGGTTGTCAAAATTCCTGGCAACATGAACAAGCCAGTGATAAAAAATACCCAGTCCCAAGAAATTAGATCTGACAAGATCAATGAAAGTGATCCGGGTACTAATGTTGATAACTTATACGCGTTCACAAAGAGAGCTGTGCCAGAGCCCATCTGACCTTCAGTCAACCACTCACGACGATGGGCATCAACGACGATGTCTTGGCTGGCTGAGAAGAAAGCAACAACAGATGCTAAAAAAACCACAATCCAAATTTCAGTGCTTGGATTGAATTGGCCCATCATGATCACGGCCAACATCACAGCAATTTGGGTCACGACCATCCAACCACGACGACGTCCCAAAAATGGCAACTTGAATCTATCCATCGCTGGAGCCCACAAGAACTTCCATGTGTAGGGCATACCCACCAATGCAAATAAACCAATCGCCTTTAAGTCAACGCCTTCACTCTTTAACCATGCTGAAAGCAAGTTATAAAGAATGAACAAAGGCAGTCCACTAGAAAAACCTAGAAAGATACAAACGAGTAACGCTTTGGTTCTACTTGGCCCGACGTGCTCGATAGACTGCAAGACTTCCCCTTAGGTTAGGCAAAAATTCCACAGACTGTCCGTCATGGAAAACTACACGATCAAGTAATTCAAGTCCAACCGCTGGAGCCAAAGCTTCAAAATCAGCAATCGTTAGAACTCTGACGTTGGGCGTGTCGTACCATTGGTATGGCAGTGATTTGGAAACTGGCATCCTTCCCGATAAAACTGCTGAGCGATGAGACCAATGTCCAAAGTTAGGGAATGAAACCACGCACTCTTTACCGACTCTGGCAATTTCACTCAAGATTCGAGCGGTTTGATGAATCGTTTGTAATGTTTGCGAGAGGATCACTTTGTCAAAGCTTTGGTCTTCAAACAAAGCCAAGCCACCCTCAAGATCTTGCTGCACAACATTCAAGCCTTTTTGCGCACAAGCCAAAACCTTGTCATCCGCCAACTCAACGCCGTACACATGGGCTTGCTTGGCTACCTTTAGGTGGTGCAATAAGCTGCCGTCACCACATCCAACATCCAAAACCTGAGAGCCAGGTGCTACCCATTCTGCAATTGCAGCGAAATCTGAACGCATCATGATTGAATCTCCTGAGCGATTTGTTCAAAGTAAGCTCTGACCAAGTTGTGATATCTAGGATCCTCTAACAAGAACGCGTCGTGACCATGTGGCGCATCAATCTCGCCATAAGTGACATCCAACTTGTTATCCAGTAATGCTTTAACGATTTCTCGACTGCGCTCTGGCGCAAAACGCCAATCAGTTGTAAAGCTCACCACCAAAAACTTGGCGGCAATCTTTTTCATGGCAGCGCTGAGATTGTTTGCAAATGGTTTGGCAGGATCGAAATAATCCAGAGCACGAGTGATCAACAGATAAGTATTGGCATCAAAGTAATCTGCGAACTTTTCACCCTGATACCTCAGGTAACTTTCGACCTCAAACTCAACATCAAAATTAAAGTTGTATTCATCAGAATCGCCATCAGCACGTCTTAATTCACGGCCAAATTTTTCAGCCATATCATCGTCTGATAAATAAGTGATGTGACCGATCATGCGCGCAACCCTCAAACCACGTCGCGGCTTGACATCATGGGCGTAGTAATCTCCCCCATGAAAATCTGGATCACTCAAAATCGCACTGCGAGCCACTTCATTGAAGGCAATATTTTGTGCTGATAGCTTAGGAGTTGAGGCAATCACGATGCAGTGACCAATACGATTGGGGTACATCATGCTCCACGCCATCGCTTGCATACCACCAAGGCTGCCGCCCATTACTGCGGCAAATTTCTCAATTTGAAAATGATCGGCAACGCGCGCCTGGGCGTTCACCCAGTCTTCAACTGTCACAACCGGAAAGGATGCGCCATAAGGCTTGCCGGTAGCAGGATTCGCGCTCATGGGACCAGTAGAGCCAAAGCATGAACCAAGGTTATTAACCCCAATCACAAAGAATTGATTGGTGTCCACAGGCTTGCCAGGACCCACCATGTTGTCCCACCAACCCACATCATTGGGGTCGCTTGCACTGACGCCAGCAACGTGGTGAGAGGCATTCAGGGCGTGACAAATCAGAATCGCATTACTTTTTTGGGCGTTTAGTTGCCCGTATGTCTCAACCACCAAGTTGTAATCAGCAATACTTGCCCCACTTTGCAACTTCAATGGTGTTGCAAAGTTAAGTACTTGAGGCGTTACAAGCCCAAGACTCATGCTGAGAATAAAACTCTCATTGGTAACTCGTTAAATTCAGTCGGTGACTTTTTAAAGCCACTTCTTGCATAACGATGCCAGCGACCAACCACATAGCTCATCATCATGGCTGCTCTAGCGCTGACTTCTTGGCCATCTGCAGACTGCGTCAAACGGCCTTGAGTTTGAGCAATACGCAAAGATTGTTTTAATGAAGACTCAATACGTTCAAAAATCTGCAAGATTCTTTCTTGCAAACGCTCATCTTCAAGCCATAAAGCATCGCCCAACAAAACACGGATCATTCCAGGGTTCTTTTCACCAAAACCCAATAACAACATCAAAATTTCTTGAGCTTGGCGATCACCTGCCTCTTCACGCTCTGTGATTTGATTGATCAAGCCAAAAATAGTTTGCTCAATAAAGGCAATCAAGCCCTCAAACATCTGTGCCTTGCTGGCAAAGTGACGGTACAAAGCCGCCTCAGAAACATCCAACTTTGCAGCCAGGGCAGCAGTGGTCACGCGATCACCCTTTGGGCTCTCTAGCATTTCTGCCAATACTTGCAAAATTTGTATTTTTCGCTCGCCTGGACGAGGACGCTTACGCACTGGGGTAGCAGAAGTGCTCTCGGCCTCGTCAGAGGTGGACATTTGATTAAATGGTGAGTTCATTTGAGTTTTTGCCAGCTTTTAAATAAGTGATGGATTGATTGTACTTCCAGAGAGATGCTTCCTCGATTTTGAGTGTAAGCCCTAACATGTCTTTTAAACCATACGGTCTTTATGCCCAATTTTGAGTACTCCAGCAAATGACCCAATGTGTCATCTACCAAAATGGCTCTCTGAGGGGCGCATCGGTACTTGTTTAAGAGTCTTTTGATCATCAAGTGATCTGGCTTAGGTCGCCATTGCTGGTGAAGCTCCATGTCTTCAATGGCCTCTATCGCTTTGAAGCACCCGATGAGGCGCAGCTCCTTCAAGACTTTCAAGGCATATGATTTCGGGGCATTGGTGAGCAAAATTTTTTCGCCAGGCAAGCGATTTAAGATCTGCCGAAGCCCCTTTTCTCCCCGAACCATGCCAGCCAGATCTTCTAAATGCTTGCCGCTCACCTCATTAAAGAGGTGGGTTTCATGCAAAAAATGGTGTGGATCAACCGAGTGGTGCTTGACCAAGCCCAGCAATGTTGCGCCATACATGCGCCAATAGTGGTCTCTTAATTGGCTAGCGGCTTGGGGCTCTAAATTCAAATGACGAGCCACATAGCTCGTCATTGCTTGATTGATAGAAGGAAAAATTGCACTGGATGCATCGTGCAATGTATTGTCTAAATCAAATAACCATAAAGGTTGGCGCATGCCAATCTCAATTAGCTCAATGAGATCGGATCATCGTACCAAAAGCTTGCTCGGTCAGAATCTCTAAAAGCAAAGAGTGCTCGATTCGGCCATCGATGATGTGCACTGAATTAACGCCACTCTTAGCAGCATCTAATGCAGAAGAAATTTTTGGCAACATACCGCCAGAAATTGTGCCGTCCGCAAACAAGGCGTCAATTTCTCTAGGGGTTAAATCAGTCAAGAGGTTGCCGTTCTTGTCCATCACGCCAGGAATGTTGGTCATCATGACCAATTTCTCAGCCTTCAGAATCTCAGCCATCTTGCCCGCTACCAAATCAGCATTGATGTTGTATGCCTGACCATCTTCACCAAAACCAATCGGTGAAATCACTGGAATGAACGCATCGTCTTGCAAGGCTTTGACAACTGCAGGATTGATGGAATCAATTTCACCAACAAAGCCAATGTCTAACATCTCACCTGGCTTTTCTTTGTTTGGGATCATCATTTTGCGCGCATGAATCAAACCACCGTCTTTACCAGTCAAACCAACTGCCTGACCGCCAAAATGGTTGATCAACATCACGATGTCTTGTTGCACTTCACCACCAAGAACCCACTCCACAACTTCCATGGTTTCTTCATCAGTCACGCGCATGCCCTGAATAAAAGTTCCGGCTTTACCGACTTTTTTCAAAGCGTCGTCAATTTGAGGGCCACCACCATGAACCACCACGGGATTCATGCCCACTAATTTCAACAAAATCACGTCACGAGCAAAACCTTCTTTCAGGCGATTTTCGGTCATGGCGTTTCCGCCGTATTTGATAACGATTGTTTTGCCGTGATACTTCTTAATGTACGGCAAAGCCTGTGCCAAAACCTCTGCTTTGATCGCAGGGGAAACGTCTTTAAGTTCAGCTAGTGGTGTGCTCATGCGCGGATTGTAAGATCAGTTGCCATGCTTGGCTAGAATTTTTATTCAATTATGCAAAAAGGCGGCCTAAAGCCGCCTTTTATGCAGGAAAACTTTCATGAAGCTTTCCTAGATCAACATCAACCCTGCTTAGAAGTTACCTCTTAAGCCCACCTTGATGGCACGAGCACCCGCAGGCGCCATGTCACGCAAGACCGAAGAAGCATTGCGGGCTTCAACGTTGGTCAAGTTATGCACTCTTAAGAAAAGGTAAGCGGATTTCATACCAGAAACAGCGGTCTTGTATGAGGCGCCCAAACCAAACATCGCGTAACTTGGTGTGGCACCCAAATCATCAGCATAGCGATTTTGGCGAGCCGCATATTGCACATCCACCTGGCTTGAATACTTGCTGTCTCTTATACACATCTGACGCTGCCGACGATCTACTCTGTGTAGA
>CALMBU010000156.1 GCA_937863045.1 uncultured Polynucleobacter sp.
GATCACCTTAGGGGTTTATTAAAAGATCTTTAGAAAGTCGTTCATAAAAGCACAAGGCCTTCTTACGAAGGCCTTGTGCTTACTTCTATCTGCTATCTACTGTCGACTACCCAATACCACCTCCTGAACAGAGGTCTAAAGCTTATGCATAGGTTTGGCGCAGAATATTTTTCTGCACCTTACCCATCGCGTTTCTTGGTAGCTCAGAAACAATGATGATTTTCTTTGGTACTTTGAAGTTAGCAATCTTGCCTTTTAGATCGGCAATCATGGCATCTGAATTTAGCTTGGCGCCTGGCTTAGAAACCACCACAGCCACTACGGCTTCACCAAAATCAGGATGAGGCACACCAATCACCGCGCTCTCATCAACCCCGTTCATATCATCAATGAAACTCTCAATCTCTTTTGGATACACGTTGTAACCGCCAGAAATGATCAAGTCTTTACTTCTACCAACGATGCATAAGTAGTTATCAGGCACTTTGCCAGCGCTGGTCTCACCGCCCCAACGCCCAACGTCGCCTGTTTTGAACCAGCCGTCTTTGGTGAACTCTTCTTTGGTTTTCTCAGGCATGCGCCAGTAACCTTTGAATACATTCGGGCCCTTGACTTCAACACTGCCGATTTGATTAACGCCACAAAGCTTACCATCGTCGGTTGTGACGCGAACCTGAGTTTTTGGCAAAGGCACGCCCACTGAACCACCGACACGAGCACCTTCATATGGATTGGAAACCAACATCACTGTTTCACTCATGCCATAACGCTCAAGAATCGTGTGACCTGTTCTTTCTTTGAAAAGATTGAAGGTTTCCGTCAACAATGGCGCAGAACCAGAAACAAACAAACGAATGTTTTTAACTGTTTGCTTGTTGAATTCTTTATCTAACAATAGGCGCACATAAAAAGTTGGCACACCCATCATCACGGTTGATCTTGGCATATGCTTGATCAATTCTTTGGTATCCAAGCGTGGCAACCAAATCATCTTGCTGCCATTGAGCAAAGCTCCATGAGAGGCAACAAACAAACCATGCACATGGAAAATTGGTAAAGCGTGCAACAAGACGTCGCCTTTTTTCCAACCCCAGAACTTCTTCAGCACTTCGGCATTGCTGCCCAAGTTACCATGGGTCAACATCGCACCCTTGCTTCTACCCGTTGTACCGGAGGTATACAGAATGGCTGCGAGGTCATCGTCAGCACGTTTCACTGTTTTGAACTTATCAGATTGTGTGACCGCACGATCTAAGAGCTGTCTCTTATACACATCTCCGAGCCCACGAGACAGGCAGAAATATCG
>CALMBU010000157.1 GCA_937863045.1 uncultured Polynucleobacter sp.
GGTTGGGCCACTGCATTAGGATCCGGCTCGAAACCTGGCACAACTTCTCTTGGCAAACTTTGTTTGATCAAACGCTCAATATCTTTCAGCATGTCGTGCTCATCGACACACACCAATGACACTGCAACACCATTGGAGCCAGCTCTACCTGTTCGACCAATGCGGTGAACATAATCTTCAGGCACATTTGGTAAGTCGTAATTGACCACGTGTGGCAACTGATCGATATCAATACCTCTGGCAGCAATGTCTGTTGCTACTAAAGTGATGATCTTGCCAGCTTTAAAGTCTGCCAATGCTTTGGTTCTGGCTGTTTGACTCTTATTGCCATGGATGGCCATTGCGCTGATGCCACTGTTTTCTAATTGCAGAACTAACTTGTTGGCGCCATGCTTGGTGCGTGTGAACACCAAGACTTGTTTCCAATCGTTTGATTTGATCAGATGCGCTAGTAAAGGGTGCTTGTTGCCACGATCAACGGGGTGCATCAATTGTGTGATGGCATCATTGGTGCTATTGCTTCTTGCCACTTCAATCAAAGAAGGTGCATTCAGCAAATCATTCGCAAGCGCTTTGATCTCTGTAGAGAATGTGGCAGAGAATAATAAGTTCTGACGTTGCTTAGGAAGTGCAGCAAGGATTTTCTTGATGTCACGTAAAAAGCCCATGTCCAACATTCTGTCGGCTTCATCAAGAATCAATATCTCGACGTGTTGTAAAGATATGGCACCTTGACCCATGAGATCTAGAAGACGTCCTGGTGTTGCCACCAAAATATCTAAACCAGCTTGAATGGATTTAATTTGTGGGTTAGCTCCAACGCCACCAAAAATAACCGCTGATTTGAGTTGCGTGTATTTGCCATAAGTTTGAACGGAGGCATGTACTTGCGCAGCAAGTTCACGAGTTGGAGTCAGTATCAAACCACGCACTTGTCGGCGACGACTGGTTTGATTAACCGGAGATGTTAATAAACGTTGTAACACTGGCAATGTGAAGCCTGCGGTTTTACCCGTGCCAGTTTGAGCAGCGGCTAATAAATCACCGCCATTCAGAATGGCTGGTATTGATTGAGCTTGAATAGGGGTTGGCGTTGTATAGCCATGTTCGTTAATTGCTTTAAGGATGAGTTCAGATAAACCAAGATCTTTGAATTGCATAGGTACCAATAGAGTGATGACCTGTGCTCAGCAAAAAAGTAATTTTTGGAAGGTCAATGAATGAACTGCTTAAGAAGAAATGTAGAGCGCAGTTATGAATGCTTACTGATGCTATTTTAGTTCATTGCGGCTTGAATGTCCTATTTATCTTCGCTTTAGGCTGAAGTCATCAGTTAAAATAGCGAATTCATTGGATATTCACTCAATATTTCTTGTGAACCATGAATTTATCAATTAACGATCCAGCAGTAGCTGGTATGACTGCTGAAAAATGATCACCTTAAACAATGTATCCCTGCGTCGTGGCGCCAAATTATTGCTTGATAAAGCAACAGTCACGCTCAATCCAGGAGAGAAAGTTGGTTTGGTCGGGCGCAATGGCGCCGGCAAATCAACCTTGTTTGCATTATTGAATGGCACCTTGCATGAAGATGGCGGTGACTTTTCTATTCCTAAAGTATGGCGCATGGCCCAAGTGGCCCAAAACATGCCAGAAACTGAAGAATCTGCCACTGAGTTTGTAATCGCTGGCGACACTCGCTTGATCGAATTAAGACAAGCCCTTGAGGTTGCCGAAGCGGCCGAAGACGGCATGGCCATGGCTCATGCCCACGTTGATTTGGCAGACGCTGGTGAGCATGACGCAACATCCAGAGCGCAAGCACTGATTCTTGGTTTGGGTTTCAAGGTCAGTGAACTTGATCAGCCAGTGAATAGTTTTTCTGGTGGTTGGCGCATGCGCTTGCAATTAGCACGTGCCTTGATGTGTCCATCGGACTTATTGTTACTTGATGAGCCAACCAATCACTTGGACTTGGATGCTTTGGTATGGTTGGAAGCATGGTTAAAGCGCTATGCAGGTACCATGATTGTGATTTCTCATGACCGAGAATTTTTAGATGCTGTCACCAATGTCACATTGCACATTGAACATGCCAAGCTCAATCGTTACGGTGGCAACTACAGCTCATTTGAACTGATGCGTGCTCAGCAATTAGAGTTACAACAAGCATCATTCTCAAAACAACAAGAAAAAATTGCTCACCTACAAAAATTCATCACACGCTTTAAAGCCAAAGCGAGTAAAGCCAAGCAAGCGCAAAGTAGGGTCAAGGCCCTTGAGCGCATGGAGAAAATTGCACCAGTATTGGCTGATGCTGAATTCACCTTTGAATTCAAAGAACCTCAAAATTTACCTAATCCAATGTTGGCTATCAGTGAAGCAAGCTTTGGATATCAAGTCGATGGTGCTAACAAAGTCATCATCAAAGATGTTAATAAATCAGTGCTGGCAGGTCAGAGGATTGGTATCTTGGGAGCAAACGGCCAGGGTAAATCAACCTTGGTTAAAACCATTGCCAGAACCATGCCTCAGCTTTCAGGAACAGTGACTGAGGGCAAGGGCTTGAACATTGGTTACTTTGCCCAGCAAGAGCTGGATGTTTTAAGGTCTGATGACAATCCTTTGGAGCACATGATTCGCTTGGCAAAAGACTTGGGTCCTAATGCAGCGGAATCGGGTCGTGAGCAAGATTTGCGCAATTTTTTAGGCACCTTTAATTTTGCGGGTGACATGGTCAAGCAAGCTGTTGGCACCATGAGTGGTGGCGAGAAGGCTCGTTTGGTTTTAGCCATGATTGTTTGGCAGCGACCTAACTTGCTTTTGCTGGACGAGCCAACCAATCACTTGGATCTTGCAACACGTGAGGCCCTATCAATGGCTTTGAACGAGTTTGAAGGTACTGTGATGTTGGTCAGTCATGATCGTGCATTGCTAAGAGCCGTTTGTGATGAATTCTGGTTAGTTGGTCGCGGAGAGATCAAACCATTTGATGGTGATTTGGATGACTACCAACGCTACTTGCTTGAAGAATCCAAAAGACTCAGAGAAGAAGCCAAAGCCGAAGAAACCAAAGTTATATCTGAAGTTGTTTCTGAGCTTATTGGTGAAGTAACTAAGCCGACTGTCAGTATTGCAGCAACACCTGAGAAAAAGCCAGTGCGCAAACCAGTGAACAGCGAAAATTAGAATCTGCGAAGCGTCAAGAAATCAATGCTCGCACCAAG
>CALMBU010000158.1 GCA_937863045.1 uncultured Polynucleobacter sp.
GTACCGATGCCTAGGAGGCCAACTTGAATAGGTTTCATAACTAAAAACTCTGACTTAAATAAAGGTGAAAATAAAATTTAATACTGCTAATTTATTGCTGCTACTTATTAATTGATGCTGCCTGTAGGAAATTGGCTTACTTTTTGCCGTGCTTTTGGCGATAACGCTCCAAGAACTTAGCAAGCCTTGCAATTGCCTCACGCAAGACATCTTCATGCGGCAAGAAAACAATTCTGAAGTGGTCTGGCTTTGGCCAATTAAAGCCACTGCCCTGCACCAATAAAACTTTTTCTTCGCGCAATAAGGTTGCAATGAAATCTTGATCATTCTCAATTGGATACATTTCAGGATCCAACTTAGGGAATAAATACAAAGCTGCTTTTGGCTTCACGCAAGTCACGCCAGGTATTTTTGTGACCAACTCCCAAGCAAGATCTCGTTGACGACGTAAACGACCACCCTCCGCCACCAAGTCATCAATGCTTTGATATCCGCCCAATGCCGTTTGAATCGCATTTTGACCAGGCACGTTGGCGCACAAGCGCATGGATGAAAGCATGTTCAAGCCTTCAATGTAATCTTTAGCGCCGCTTTTATCGCCTGATACCACCATCCAACCTGCGCGATAGCCGCAGGCACGGTAATTTTTTGATAAGCCATTGAATGTCACTGTCACAACATCGTTTGATAAAGCACCAATGGATGTGTGCTTTTCGCCATCAAATAAAGTCTTGTCGTAAATCTCATCAGCAAAGATGATCAAGCCATGTTCGCGAGCCAAGGCAATGATCTCTTTAAGAACATCGTTGCCATACAAAGCGCCTGTTGGATTGTTCGGATTGATCACCACGATCGCTTTGGTCTTTGGAGTGATTTTTGCTTTGATGTCAGCAATGTCTGGAGACCAATCTTGAGCCTCATCACACAAGTAATGCTTAGGGGTGCCGCCTGAAAGACTGACGGCTGCCGTCCATAGAGGATAGTCAGGTGCTGGCACCAACACTTCATCACCAACGTTTAGCAAAGCATTCATCGCTAAGACGATTAGTTCTGAAACGCCATTGCCCGTGTAAATGTCATCCAAGGTCACGCCTTGAATGCCTTTTTCTTGGCAGTAATGCATGATGGCTTTGCGTGCTGAGAAAATTCCTTTGGAATCTGAGTAAGCTGCTGAATTTGGTAGATTACGAATCATGTCCAACTGAATCTCTTCAGGAGGATCAAAGCCAAAAACACCCACATTACCAATGTTCAACTTGATAATTTTCTGGCCTTCTTCCTCCATCTGTTGAGCGAGCTCAAGAACGGGTCCACGTATGTCGTAACAAACGTTATTCAATTTGGAGGATTTTTTAATTTCTTTCACAATAATCACTTAGAGACGTATAGGAATACTATAAAGTCTTAATTTATCTATAATTTTGTAATTATGACAGAGCCTGAGGCGATTTAACGTGAAACTACAACCGGATAAGCAGCCCTCCTTGAACACGGTTTCAGCCTACGGCTCCGATTACATCGAAATCAATGCTCAGCGCTACACCAATTCTTTGCTTTTATCCCCAGAAAGCCCAGTGATTGAATGGTCTTGCACCCGTTTTGAAGACATCAAAACCGAGGATTTTGAGCAAATTGCCAAACTGGAGCCCGCAGTGGTGATTTTTGGCAGTGGTGAGCGAATAAGATTCCCCAAACCAGCCCTGATTGCCCCCTTGATTGCTCGCAATATTGGCCTAGAAACCATGGATCTGCAGGCTGCCTGTCGCACTTATAACGTCCTCATGGCTGAGGGCCGAAAAGTAGTGGCCGCCCTATTGATTGAAAAGTGATTAAAAAAATCGACTTTTTTAATAAGTCTGATATAAATATGCTTAAAAGCAGCACAAATAATAAATCCGGAGACTGAATGAGCGTAGCACTTGGCAAACCAATTCCCTACTTTGAGATTCCAGCAACCAGCGGTCTGATTTTCACACCCACGGCATGCCAAGGACGCAAAGTGGTCATGTATTTCTATCCCAAAGATGCAACCCCTGGTTGTACCGTTGAATCAATGGAATTCAGAGATGCGATTGATGATTTCACCAAAGCCAATACTTTGATCGTCGGAATCTCAAGAGATAACCTCAAGTCACATGAGAACTTCAAGAGAAAAATTGAACTCCCCTTTGAGTTGCTGGCAGATACAGAAGAAGTCATGTGCCAAATGTTCGGCGTGATGAAAATGAAGAACATGTACGGCAAGCAAGTTCGCGGCATTGAACGCAGCACATTCTTGATTGATGAAGAAGGTGTTTTACGTCACGAGTGGCGAGGACTCAAGATTCCTGGACACGTTCAAGATGTTTTAAAAGCTGCCATCGATTTATGATTGCAATGTCACACAAATTAGGATAAGTTATCACCTAGATGCACAAAAATACATTTACCTTATCAACCGCCAAACCACCAGGTAGGCGGTTTTTTCTTTTTTAGGAGACCTCCGGAATGCCTCTGCCACCAATCCCCTCACAAGCAGCAGATAAAGTAAACATCAGTCGTCAACCAAAAGCAGAGTTAAAGAAACGTCCTAAAAGAATTGAAATTGAAGAAGTAGAAGAAGTAACAGAATTAGTCGAGAGCTCGGTCAGCTTAGATCTTGACAGCGATGACTCTCAGTCATTGGCGGATATCGCCATTGAAAAAATGCGCTCCCCAAGTAAATCCTCCAAGAAATCTTCAGCTCCAACAGTGAAGAGCTCAACGCGCGTCAGAAAAATCCCTGATGACGGCATCATCCGTCTTTTTGTTCTTGATACCAACGTGCTGATGCACGACCCTTCAGCCCTGTTCCGCTTCGAAGAGCATGATGTTTATCTACCAATGATGACGCTTGAAGAGTTAGACAACCATAAGAAAGGCATGAGCGAGGTTGCTCGCAATGCCCGTACTGTGAGTCGCTCTTTGGATCAGTTGGTGGCCAATACAAGCGGTGTATTAGAGGATGGCATTCCTCTGAATAAGTTAGGCAATAAGGATGCCTTGGGCAGCCTGTACTTCCAAATTCAGCTCAATCACATCACCCTGCCCGATGGTTTGCCAACAGGCAAAGCGGACAATATGATTCTGGGCGTTGTCAGAGAGCTTCAACAAAGCCGCAAAGACCGACAAGTGGTATTGGTATCAAAAGATATCAATATGCGCATCAAGGCCCGCGCCCTAGGTTTGCCTGCAGAAGATTACTTCAATGACCAAGTGCTTGAAGATCGCGACTTGATGTATGCGGGCATACTTCAGCTACCAGTGGATTTTTGGCCAAAGCATGGCAAAGACATGGAAAGCTGGAGCGATGCAAAGTCAGGCACGATGTTTTATCGAGTCACTGGACCAACCGTCGCTCACATGATGGTCAATCAGTTTGTCTATCAAGAGAACTCTGATGGTGGCACGCCGTTTTATGCTCAGGTCAGAGAAGTCCAAGGACGAACTGCACTACTCCAAACCTTGCGAGATTTTTCTCATCAGAAGAACAATGTTTGGAGCATCACAGCACGTAATCGCGAACAGAATTTTGCGATGAACTTGCTCATGAATCCTGATATTGATTTTGTGACTTTGCTGGGTCAAGCTGGTACGGGTAAAACATTGTTGGCCCTGGCAGCTGCGCTTGAGCAAGTCTTGGATAGCAAGCGCTATAACGAAATCATCATCACCCGCGCAACAGTTCCAGTTGGCGAAGACATTGGATTCTTACCCGGTACTGAGGAAGAAAAAATGCAGCCATGGATGGGCGCTTTTGATGACAACTTAGAAGTGCTTCATCGCAATGAAGATGGTGCTGGCGAATGGGGTCGCGCTGCAACACAGGAGTTGATACGCTCCAGAATCAAAGTGAAGAGCATGAACTTCATGCGCGGTCGCACCTTTGTGAGCAAGTTCTTGATCATTGATGAAGCACAGAACTTAACGCCTAAACAAATGAAGACCCTGGTGACCCGTGCAGGTCCAGGAACAAAAATTGTTTGCTTGGGCAATATCGCTCAGATTGACACCCCCTACCTCACAGAAGGCTCGTCCGGCCTAACTTATGTGGTCGATCGCTTCAAGGGTTGGCGACACAGCGGTCACGTCACCTTGGCGCGCGGCGAGCGTTCACGTTTAGCGGATCATGCAGCAGACGCTCTTTAATCCAAGATGGCTTGAGAAGGCGAGGAAGTTCTCGCCTTCTTTTTCATTGCGCTTTGAGCAAAGTAAAAGATCATTACTGATCCTGAGTGGTTGCAGCATTTTGACTGCGTGCGCCAGTCTGCCAAGGTTTTCATCGCTTCCTGATTTTGATAAAGAAGTCAGTGCTGGGCTTGAAGATATTTCGATTGCCGCGATTGGCTTGGTTGGCATTCCTTATCGCTATGGTGGCAACACACCGAAAAGTGGTTTTGATTGCAGCGGCTTGATCGGCTATGTTTATAAGAATACTGCTAACAAAAAAATGCCTCGGACCACCGATGAAATTGGCAAAGTTGGTCAATCGCTGGGTAATTCAACGCCTGCCCCAGGTGACTTGGTGTTTTTTAATACCCAAGGCGGTCCACATTCGCATGTTGGTATTTATGTGGGTAAAGGACGTTTTGTGCATGCGCCATCGAAAGGTGGCACTGTGCGCTTAGAGAGAATCACATCGCCTTATTGGTCCAAGCGATACACCGAGGCCAGACGCGTTGTGCAGAGATAATTAGAAGGGCTCGTATCCGCCAGAGGACTGGCCTTGACCCAATGCCAAGTTATCGAACTTGGTGAATTGACCCTGCCAACTGAGCTTCACGGTGCCAATCGGACCATTACGCTGCTTGGCGCAAATGATCTCAGCAATGCCCTTATCAGTTGTTGTATCAGCGTGATAAACCTCATCACGATAAATGAACAGAATCACATCGGCATCTTGCTCAATGGCACCAGATTCGCGCAAATCAGACATGATTGGACGCTTATTGGGGCGTTGCTCTAAGCCACGATTTAACTGAGATAAAGCAATCACTGGGCACTGTAACTCTTTGGCCAATGATTTTAAAGATCTAGAAATTTCTGAAATTTCGGTGGCACGGTTTTCAGAACTACTGCCGCCACTATTACCGCTCATCAACTGCAAATAGTCGACCACGATCAACCCCAAAGTGCCGCACTTGCGGGCAATACGTCTGGCTCTGGCGCGAAGCTCAAGACTGCTCAAGGCACCAGTTTCATCAATCATGATGCTGGCTTCATTCAGACGAGAAATAGCTTCAGTGATCTTTGGCCACTCATCTTCAGATAACTTACCGGTTCTCATGCGCGACTGATCGATGCGCCCCACTGAACCAAGAATACGAGAGGCCAACTGAGAGGCGCCCATCTCCATGGAGAAAATCAAGACAGGCAAACCTTCTTTAAGAGCGACGTTTTCAGCAATGTTGACTGCAAAACTGGTTTTACCCATCGATGGACGACCGGCCACAATGATCAAGTCGCCCTTTTGCAGGCCACTGGTTTGACGATCTAAATCAACGAAGCTCGTTGCCACACCGGTGACGTCTGTTGAACCTTGACGGTGATAAAGCTCGTCAATGCGGCTTACCACCTCAGTCAACAATGGGGCAATTTCATAGTAGTCGGTTTTGCCGCGGTTACCCTCTTCGCCAATCGCCAAGATTCTCGATTCAGCTTCATCCAAGATGGTTCTGACCGAGCGACCCTCAGGAGTGAAGGCAGTTCCAGCAATTTGGTCGGAGGTTTGAATTAAACGACGCAGAACACTGCGGTCACGCACGATTTCAGCGTAACCACGAATATTGGAAGCACTGGGCGTAGATTGGGCCAAGGCATTGAGGTAATCAATGCCAATCGACTCACCACCACCTTGGGTTTTCATGGCCTCAGCGACCGTGATCACGTCCGCTGGCATACCTTCACTGGCCAATTTGCCAATCACACGGTAAATCAAGCCATGATCAGGACGATAGAAATCTTTTTCCGTGAGGATATCCCCCACCCGATCCCAGGCGGAGTTGTCCAAAAGCAAACCGCCGAGCACCGATTGCTCGGCCTCGACGGAATGCGGAGGTACTTTTAAAGCTTGTACAGCTAAATCAACCATGAACTGATGATATCAGAGAGATATCAAACAATTGAAGATGAATTAAGCTTGCTCGCCAATCACTTGGACAGTAATTTCTACAACTACGTCTGTGTGAACAGCAACTGATAACGGATGGTCACCAACAATCTTCAATGGACCTGTAGGCATACGAACTGAAGCTTTCTCAATCGTGAAACCTTTGGCCTTCAAAGCGTCAGCCACGTCATGGTTTGTTACTGAACCAAACAAGCGGCCATCAACACCAGCTTTTTGTCTGATTTCAAGAACAAGACCACCCAACTTAGCGCCAACAGCTTGAGCAGCAGCCAATTTCTCAGCAGCCAGCTTCTCTAATTCAGCGCGCTTAGCTTCAAACTCAGCAATCGCTGTCGCTGTTGCACGGCGAGCCATGCGTTGTGGGATTAAAAAGTTACGTGCGAAACCATCTTTAACGCGAACAACGTCGCCCAAGTTACCGAGGTTAGCTACTTTTTCTAGGAGAATAATTTGCATAGTGACTCCTGATTATTTCTTATGTTGGTCAGTGAAAGGCATCAAAGCTAAAAAACGAGCGCGCTTGATGGCTGTCTCTAATTGGCGTTGATACAAAGCTTTTGTACCAGTTAAACGAGCAGGAGTGATCTTGCCGTTTTCACCGATGAAGTCACGTAATGTGTCCACATCTTTGTAATCAATTTGGTCAACGTTTGCAGCTGTGAAGCGGCAAAAACGCTTACGCTTAAATAATGGGTTTTGTGCTGGACGCTTGTTCTTGCGGTCATCACCTTTTTTTACAAATGCCATGATGTTTCCTTTTTACAATTCAATATGCGTGATATGAAAGACGAGTCGCTGACTGCGCAGGCTTTTATGAGCTAAGAATCCCTCAAATCTAGCCAACCTCCCCAACTCCATCTGATCCAGTTTTTGATGCACTGTTCCGATGGCCATCGCTTCAAGACTCATTTTGATTAACCTTGCATGTCCTGCTTCTTGAACTTCGCCACTATGTTCTAGTAGGCATTCAATCACAGGGACTCCTGCAGGGGTATATCTAAGAGCTTCCCGAGCGACAAGGGCGGCTGTTAGGATGAAATGATTCAACCCAAACCCGCTCAGTGCCTATTAGGCAGCAGGCGCCTCCGTTGCTTGAAGAGCTTTACGAGCTTCTTCACGTTCAACTTGCTTCATCATGATTGAAGGCTCTGTTTCAGCTTTCTTTGTCTTGATAACCAAGTGACGCAATACAGCATCGTTGAACTTAAAGCCGTGCTCTAGTTCATCAAGAGTCGTTTGACCGCACTCGATGTTCATGCAAACGTAGTGAGCTTTAGCAAGTTTGTCGATCATGTAGGCCATCTGACGACGACCCCAGTCTTCAACGCGGTGAACTTTGCCACCTTGAGTTGTAATAGTACTTGTGTACTTTTCAACCATGGCAGGTACTTGCTCGCTTTGGTCCGGATGGACGATAAAAACGATTTCGTAATGACGCATTAATTACTCCTTATGGATAAAAGTCACCTGGGCGTCTCAACTACATCTGTTTATGTAATTGACCAGTGTGACAAGGTAAAAAAACTACAGCCTTAGATTGTAGCAAAAATACTCTGCCAATCGTCAGTTTTACGGGAATTTGCCTCTAAAAGTGCCAGCTGGAGGGCGATTCTGGACTTGGCGGGGTTCAAATCCCTGCCAGATAGCCAATTCCAGGCCGTATCTGGCTCAGGAATCTCAGAAAATACCGCCCCAGCCCCCACCCTTGAAGATCTGATGACTGCCACGCCTTTGAGTGCAGCCTGGACCAGTTGATCAGCCAAGACTTTGTTCACGCTGCCCTGACCCGTTCCAGCCACCACAACGCCTTGCACCCCTTGAGCCACCAACATATCAACCAATTTACCTGATGCGCCGGCATGACTGGTCACAATCTCCACCCAAGGCCATGAGGCTTGGGCTGGCAATTGCAGATCCGCCTGCCTTTTATGAATGGGGCCATCCAACTCTCGGGCGTTGACCACCAAAGCATCCAGGGCGTGGGTGTGTTGTTTGGATAAATCCCTGGCCAAGCAAGGTTTTCCGGCCATCACAGCCAAAATTCCGAACTGTTGAAGTCCACGGGCCTCTTTGGCCAGGTACAGGGCTGACTTTAGGTTGGTTTGCCCATCTGAGTGATCGGCATTGGCTGGCAGCATCGCGCCGGTTAAAACCACTGCTTTTTTGTAGTGACTGGCCAACTTGCCCAGGGTGGCATGAAGAAAAACACCGGTTTCTTCCATGGTGTCTGTGCCATGGGTGATCACAATCCCTGAGACTTCGTCATTCTCAAGCCCAGCCTTGACAGCCCAGCCCAGCTTGACCAAGAGGTCCTCAGTCATGTTCCGGCTATCGATGTTTGCGATTTGAAGCGTGCGCACCTCACCAAATTCAAGACTTTCTTGAACCTTCTCCAAAAGCCCCTCTACTGGCAGCTGACCGGCCACGTAATTAAGAGGTTTTTGAGTGTTCATGGCCAAACCTGCGATGGTTCCGCCAGTGCCCAAAAGTAATAAATATTGCGTACTCATAAAAAACATTATCAATGGGTATTGCAAGTTATGAAATCACTGTATAGAATCACAGCATGGATGCAATTACAGCAAAACCGAAGTTAACCGCCCGCCAAGAAGAAATCCTTGGCTTGATCACTGACGCTATCTCCAAGAGTGGTCTTCCACCCACACGCGCTGAAATTGCGACCCGTTTGGGCTTTGCTTCAGCGAATGCCGCTGAGGAGCACTTGCGTGCCCTTGCTCGCAAGGGATATGTTGAGTTAACTCCAGGAACATCACGTGGCATCAAATTACCCAAGCAAATGAATTTGCCTCTGGCTGCATTACAACAACTCACTTTGCCATTGATTGGTCGAGTTGCTGCAGGCTCACCTATTTTGGCAGTTGAACATATTCAAAAACAAATTCCTTGCGATCCGTCCTTATTTGATAAAGGTGCAGATTATCTTTTGCAAGTGCGCGGCATGAGCTGTCTCTTATACACATCTGACGCTGCCGACGATCTACTCTGTGTAG
>CALMBU010000159.1 GCA_937863045.1 uncultured Polynucleobacter sp.
CACAGAGTAGATCGTCGGCAGCGTCAGATGTGTATAAGAGACAGGGTCAGGAAGGGCACCATGATCATGCCCCCGCCTATCCCCAACAAACCAGCTGCAAAGCCTGTAAAACCTCCAAGAACTGCTAGTGCGCCGATTTGAAAAAGAGTCATTGTTTATTCAGTTATTGAAATTTATAAAATTTTTGATTGAGATAAGCGACCAAGTCAGCTTCATCTTCTGGAAATAAATCGAGGCGTAAATGTGTATTGCACATGCCGACCATGAACTTGAGGCGGGCGGGGTCCTGCACTTTGCGATCAGCTCTCGTGTAAATGATGTCGCCATTACCCAAGCCTGATTTTTCAGCATGACATTGGTAGCATTTGGCTTTATGAAGAGCTCTACCATTGTTCACATCTGCAGAAAATGCTGGTGATGCAATGATTGTCGATGCGAAGATGAAACTTGCTGAGATGATTGATTTTTTGAGCATCGCGATCTCCTTCTAAAGGTTTTTAAAAGATTCCCCACCTTGGCCGCTAGGCCGTCATCCTGAACCCAGTAGGTTCAAGTTGGCATGGCAATAGTGCTTTGGGTGCATCAAGTCTTTCAGGGAGAGTATGACCCAAAGGCTGACTCTGTGAGTAACGAGACGCTCGCGCCCACACTATATGGCCCACGCCTGATGCTTGCGCATCGGTTCAAGGAACTATTGGCCTTGGCGCACCAGGTAGGGAAAGCATTTTCAGCGCAGAATCTACGGATGCTTCAATTTGATCAACTTTGCCTTGTAAGGCCACCATTTGATCAAGACTGGCACCAGGGTTTTCTGTGTTGCTGAGATTCATTTTGGCTGCTTGAAGGTCGCCAGCTAATTTGATAGCGGTCATGATGGCGGCACGTTCAATGCTGCGATTACCCGCAGACAATGCTGCTTCTAGTTGTTCATCAACAATGGCAGCAGCAGCCCGGAGACTGGTTTCATGTTCTGGCGTTGTAGAAAACGCAAATTTTTGACCGGCCAGCGTTAGTTCAATGCGGTGTTGGCTCATTGCATATCCTTAGGGTGGACAGAAAGTAAGTCTAATTGGCCGGTATCTGCTTGGCTGGGTAACTTTTCTAAGATTTGCTGGATGCGCGCTTGAGCATCTTCAATCTTGGTCTCAAGAGCCAAGCGTTCTTTATGAGATTGCTCCACAGCTTCTAGCAAAGCCTTGGTTTTACCCTCTAGGCGCTCTAGACTGTCTTGCAAACGGCTATATGAATTGTTTGTAAGTTCTGACATAGGCATATTGTATATACTACTCTCGTTCTTAGGTGCTCTTGGAAGATAACAATCTACCAAAGTTAAACGGGAAACAGGGGTCTGATTAGTCTAAAACTAAAGGATAACCTGTGCTGCCCCCGCAACGGTAAGTGAACGCACGCAAGTGCCGGCTCAATCGATATACCACTGGCTTAGGCTGGGAAGGTCATTGAGTTAGTTTCATGAGCCCGGATACCGGCCTGGAATGGTTAATTGAGCTGCGGGGACGTTGCTCGGTTATGAAGGTTCCGTGCTTGCGGGGGAACAAGCCAGCGACCATTGTTTTTTGAAAGTTAATCCAATGTTTATTAAACCAACCAAGGTTGCGCTTGCCTGCGCAGGCATTTTTGCAACCATCTCAACTGTACAAGCGCAAAATAGTTTTGAACCCGTTGTTGTAATTGCCAGCGGATTTGAGCAGCCATTATCAAAAGTACTTCCTTCTGCTTCGGTAATCACCCGAAATGATCTTGATCGAACTCAGGCAAAAACATTGGTCGAAGCATTACAAGGTGAGGCGGGTTTTGAATTTGGCAGAAATGGTGGCCCTGGCGGTGTTACAAGTATTTTTTTACGTGGCTCA
>CALMBU010000160.1 GCA_937863045.1 uncultured Polynucleobacter sp.
CTACACAGAGTAGATCGTCGGCAGCGTCAGATGTGTATAAGAGACAGTCGCCGTATAAATGGCGGTCAATAACAATGAGCCATCTGCCAACTGAATGATGATGGAGCTGAACTTAAGACCTAAGCCAGTCAAAGTCACTGTGCCCACAATCAAACCAGCACCGATACAAGTTGCGGCAATGCTGATCACACCAGAAGAGCCATTGGCCAAAGCTTTGATCAGATTGGATTCATAAAAGGACTTGAGGACTGATTGTTTACCGCTGAAAAGATCATAAGGCAGGATCGCTGTATCAGATCTCAACATGCTAGTCAGTGCAGAAAGCACCGTGGCCCAGAACACTGACATCACCGGTGAAAAGCCCATCATCATGAACACCACGATTGAAATCAAGGAGAAGAAGTGGAACCAATACTTCTTCGCTAAATTCCAAGCCGTATCTACTTTGTCAATCTTGATGGCAGACATATTGTATTTTTTGACATCAATCTCAACCATGACAAATAAGCCAAGGTAAAAAAGGATGGTCGGAATACACGCCATCAACAGCACATCTAAGTAAGAAATCTTTAAAAAGTCAGCAATCAAGAAAGCCGCAGCACCTAATACCGGCGGAGAAATGATCGCGCCTAAACCGCCCGCCGCTAAAAGACCACCGGCTGCATTTTTATCGTAGCCCACCTTATCCAACATAGGCGCTGCAACCGAGCCAACGGTCACCGTTGTGGCAACGCCGGAACCCGATGGGCCGCCCATTAAAAATGAAGAGAGCACAATTGTTTTGCCCACGCCTGAGGATTTACCACCCATGGCGCTGAAAGCAAAGTCGATGAAAAATTTACCTGCATTGGTGAACTGTAAAAAAGAACCAAAGATTGTGAATAAAATAATCAAGGTCGCTGAAACATCCACCGCTGTGCCAAACACACCCTCTAGGGTCATGTACATGAAGCCCACCAAACGTGACACTTCATAACCCTTGTGCGTCCATGGCGCTGGCAAGTAATTGCCAAATAAGGCGTAAGCTAAAAATAACAAAGTGACTGAAAGCAAAATCAAACCGTTGGTGCGACGAATACCTTCTAAGATCAGCAAAATGAAAATGATGCCAAAGACAATATCTTGTTGGAGGGGAGCTGTATTTCTATCAGCTAAGTTATCACCGCCTTGCAAAATATAAAAAGCAGTTGCTACGGCCAGACCTGCTAACACGATGTCCCAGATCATCAGGCGGTTCTTGAACCTGGCTGCGATGGGGAATGACAAAAACAGAATGGCTAAAACAAAACCAACGTGCACCACGCGCAGTTGCAAGGTGGGGACGATTGAATAAGCTGCGTACAAATGAAATAGCGACATAGCCACTGCAGCCAGAGTTAAGAAGATGGCTAAAAAACCTTTGTACTGATGAGCGTCGCCTTCCTCTTGACGTATCAAGGAATCGACGGTCTCTTGGGTTTTTTCATCCAATGCAGGGGTTTGATCTTTGATCATGCTTGTCTCGCTCAATGGAAAACTACCCAAGGAGCGCTTGGGTAGTTTTTATTATTTTTGTTTTTGCTTGTATTTAGAACTTGGCGCCGCGTTCTTTCAAGTACTTAACTGCGCCTGGGTGGAAAGGTACTGAGCTGTTGGCCGGTCTCTGGCTGCCGATACTGATGTTGGAATATTCAGCATGTGTTGCAATCAACTCTTTTTGATGATCAAAAACAGCTTTCACAATCTTATAAGCTTGATCATCTGGCATTGACGCATTCACAACCAAAAGATTCGCTACAGCTGATACTTGATTGTCTTTGGCCATACCTGCATAAACACTCTTAGCGATTGTGTCAGCATAGTAAAGGTTGCCATACTTTTTATTCATGGCAGCTACTTCAGCAGCGTTATCAATCATCACAATCTTGGTGCCTGGTGTATTTGCCAAGTCAGTCACGGCTGCAGTTGGCAGACCACCTACCCAGAAGAATGCATCGATCTTGCGGTCTTTCATGGCATTCACAGACTCAGCGGCGCTTAAACGCTCACGCTTCACATCTTTGTCTTTATCTAAGCCAGATGCTTCGATCAAGCGGAAAGCCATCACTTCTGTTGCGCTACCAGGTGAACCTGTGCTGACGCGCTTACCTTTGAGGTCTTTCATTGACTTGATGCCAGTCGCTTCAGTAGTCACAACGTGCATGCGGTTAGGGTAGAGAACTAGTAATGTGCGAAGCTCAACTTTTTTGTTGACGAATTTGTCTTTACCTTCGATAGCATCCTTGGCAGCGTCCGCCATTGAGAAGCCAACATAAGGTTTGCCAGTACCAATCAAATTGATGTTATCAACTGAACCACCAGTCACTTCAGCGGTTGCCTGCATGCCAGATACATGCTTAGAAAGTACAGAAGCCAAGCCACCACCCATTGGGTAGTAAACACCGCCTGTGCCGCCAGTACCAATAGAAATATTTTGTGCGCTCGCAATGCTTGCCGAGCTAAATAATAGAACAGCTAATAGTTTTGCAATTTTCATTCTCTTGTCTCCGGTTTGTTTATCAAAAGTATTTAATACCGTTCTGAAAATTTAGCACTATTTTTTTCTTTTTGCTCCATTTTTTGGGTTTACCTAGGGTTATCACTAGTCAATTGCTTTTAAATAAGAAAATCCACTAAACAAGAGCCAAAACTCGCTCGAAAATAACCCTGAAATATGCACAAAACTGGTTTACATTTCAGGAGCAAAATTCATCAAGAGTCATATCAAGAAAACAAAAAAGAATTAAACACAAAAATACAGTTAAAAAGAATCAAATAAAAATCAATCGAGGCAAATATGACAGCAAGTAAAAAAGTAGTGGTCGTTGGTGGTGGCACCATGGGTGCAGACGTGGCTCTTGTTTTTTTAAGAGGCGGATATGCTGTGGAAGTTATTGAGGCAGGGGCAGAGCGCCGAGCTTTTTTACCTCAATACCTTGAGTTTCAAATCAAAGAACTCGGGTATGCCAAACCAAATCAACCAGTCACAGTTCATGCAGATCTTAATGACGTGTCTTGGCCAAGTGTTGATTTGGTGGTGGAATGTATTCCAGAAAAGTTACCGCTCAAACAAGAACTGTTCAAACGGTTAGATCAATTGGCGCCAGCTCACACCATCTTGGCGAGCAACAGTTCGAGCTTTCCAATCAGCCAAATTGCAGAAGGCTTAAACACCACCAGTCGGATGATTGGTTTGCATTTCTTCATGCCAGCTCATTTGGTGCCTTGTGTAGAGGTCATCAAGGGTGAGAAGACCAGTCAAGCAGTGATGGACGATTTATTCCAAATCATGACGCGTTGCCTGATGGTGCCAGTCAGAGTGAACAAAGACTTGCCTGGCTTCCTGGCTAATCGTTTACAGCATGCCATGTCTCGCGAAGCTTTCTCGATGATTGATCAAGGCATTGCCACCCCAGAAGATATTGATAATGCTGTTCGGTTTGGATTTGGGTTCAGATACCTGGCGGCAGGTCCTGTGATGCAGCGCGATCATGCTGGAGTTGAGATTCACACAGCAGCAGGTGCCAGCATTTATCCATCTTTGTGCAACGACGCAACACCTGCCAAATGTTTGACCGAGAAAGTCAAAAATAATCATTACGGTATGAAAACCTCGCAAGGTTTCTACTCTTGGACCCCAGAAACCATCAAGGTAGAGCGCAACCGTTATGACACGATTCTCAAAGCAGGGCTGAAGATCATTCAAAAGGACATTGAAGACATCTGCCGCTAAATAACCCATCAAACAATGTCACCCAAAAGAAAAAAGCTTGCTTCTTTTAACAAAGAAACAAGCTTTTTGATTTGGTGCCCCAGGAGAGACTCGAACTCTCACGCCTCTCGGCACCGGCTTCTAAGACCGGCGTGTCTACCATTCCACCACCAGGGCATGGCCTTGGCGCTTGAGAAAACTCCCATCGCACTTTAGCTAAGCCCATCATTCTACTTGAATTTTAAGCAAATTTAAAGTCCTTGGACCGATTTCCCTGAGGTCCGGATGAATGCAGTATTAGCTATAGGGCTAATGTGCTATTGACCGATATATTTCTATCATACGAATTTAGATAACTATCTGTTAATTCTGATATTTTTAGAAATATTGAATGTTTATTGATTGCGAAAGTTTTGTATGCCTAAGCCGCCAGCAACAATTAAAAATGCCTCACAAATTGCTCTATTTGGAGTGATATGTGCCATTTCTGGACAAGCTGTTGCTGCAGGCTTTGTCGACACCTTGGCAGATATCTTCTCTTGGGTAGCGATCATCATCATTCCAATCGTTCTTGGTATTGCCTACTGGCAGATTCATTATTTGCCTAGCAAGATTGCTGAAAAGCGTCAGCACCCACAAAAAGAAGCGATTCATGCGATGTGCATGGTCTCGCGTTTTTCAGGCGGCTTGTTTTGGCCAATCGCATTTGTCTGGGCTCACTTGAAGCCAACCATCGTGCCTTTATCAAAAGAGCAAGTGCAATCTCTTGCTGAAGCAGAAAAAAAATCTTCTTCCAACGGCGCTAAGGAATAGACATGTTAGAAATCATCATCGTCCTTTACGCCCTGATTGTTTGGTGGGTCTTTTTCAAGCGCAAACTTTATCCTTGGAACAAGCGCGCCAAAATCATTGTGTTTGTCACGCCCGTTGTATTTGTCTTGATCATGATCATGCTCATGAATATCTTTGCTCCAAGCAGCTCTGATGTTCGGGTCACACGTCACGAAGTACCGATCATCCCCCAAGTGAAGGGGCGTGTGATCGAGGTCAATGTGACTGACAATCAACGCGTGAAGAAGGGCGATGTTCTATTCAAGATCGACCCTGAACCTTATCAAGCTTCTGTCAATGCTCTGAATGCCAAACTCAAGTTGGCCAAAAAACGTTTAGAAGAAAACCAAGCCTTGGTCAAAACAGGATCGGGTAATCGCTTTGATCTTGAAAAAGCAGAAGCTGATTACGATGAACTAAAAGAAAAGGCTGACAACTCTTATTGGGAGCTTGAGCAAACTATTGTGCGCGCACCCAACAACGGTACAGTCGTCAATGCTCAATTGCGCCCGGGTGTTTTCTTGGTACCAACCCCTTTGCGAGCTGCGATGAGCTTTCTTGAAGA
The DNA here is from genome assembly GCA_937863045.1 of uncultured Polynucleobacter sp. Classification (GTDB taxonomy): domain Bacteria; phylum Pseudomonadota; class Gammaproteobacteria; order Burkholderiales; family Burkholderiaceae; genus Polynucleobacter. The sequence continues at coordinate 5,127 of CALMBU010000160.1, forward strand.
TGAGCCACAAGTCTTCATGTTGTTCCATCAAAATGAACTGCATCAAATCAAGCCAGGACATGAAGCAGAGTTTTATGTGCCAACCAACCCTGGCCGAATATACAAAGCCAAAGTTGATGGTGTGATTTGGGCTCAACGTCAGGGTCAAGTCAATGCCAGTGGTGATTTACCTCAAACAGGTGTCAGGCCAGCCGTGCCCAATCGCTTCCCCGTCAAGTTGATCCTTGAAGAAGGGGGCGGTCATACAGAATTGATTGCTGCTGGCGCGATTGGTCATGGTGCCATCTACACAGACAATATGAGCTTTCTACATTTTGTTAGAAAAGTGATGCTGCGCGTTTATAGCAAGCTCAACTACATTGTTCCGAAATTGCATTGATGAGATCGCTTGATAAAGTCATGAGCAAGTATTTGTCTCGCAGTTTATCTTTGAGCCTCTTGTTAGCACTGAGTGCTTGTTCAATTGGTGAGCCGATCAAACGCTCGGAGCTATTGGATCGTGCATTGCCCGGACAAAATCTACCAGGGCAATACGGTGGAGCTAACAAGCAGGCCGCCAATCTTTCAGCAAGTAGTCAAGCATTCCAAAGCATTGCATGGGTAGATTCATTCAATGACCCTGAGTTAACAGAATTAGCAAAGCTTGCGATTCAATCAGCACCTGATTTTAGAATTTATGCCGCACGATTAGATCAAGCCGAAGCGATGATGAAAGCAGTGGGTGGATCTTTCTACCCCAATGTGGGCGTGCAAGCTAAAACAGGTTCTAAGATGGGCTTGGATGGAACTGGCACATCCGGTTATTACGTCGGTGCCAATTGGGAGATTGATCTGTGGGGTCGCGTTCGCGCAAGTTATGCCAATGCCGAACAAACTGCCAGAGCCATTGCTGCTGATCAAGAGTCCGCCAAGCTATCGTTTATGGCTAATCTAGCTAAAACATTGTGGTCTGCTCGCGTACTTCATCTACAGGCACAAGTAGCGCAAGAGTCAGCTCAGCATCAAGAAAAAATCCTGGAGCATGTGAGAAACCGCGAAAGAATTGGCGCATCTTCCAAGCAAGACATTCTCAGCGCAGAGATTAACCATGCTCAAGCCAAAGAGTTGGCCTTTAATCTCAAGAACGCCAGCCAACAAAATCTAAAAACTTTGGATGTCTTGGTGGGCCGTTATCCGGTTGGCACACCATTAAAAAATCAAAGCCTCCCGAAAAACCCATCTGCTATTAACACAGGCGTGCCTTCAGATCTATTGGAAAGACGCCCCGACGTTGTGGCTGCTGCTGCCAGAGTAGATGCAGCCAGATTCAATATCAAAGAGGCTGAAGCAACTCGTTTACCTAAAATCAGTTTGACCGCGGGCTTTGGTCGTATCAGCAGTGATGTCTTTGTGCTTAAAACAGACTCATCAAATCCAAGCGCTGGCATTGGCGTCACATTGCCGATATTCACGGGCGGGGCATTAGAAGCCAGAGTTGAATCTAGGCAAGCTGAGCTTGAACAAGCTTTTGCCGCCTATGCCAAAGTTGGCTTAAATGCCTTCAGAGAAGTCGAGGCTGCTTTATCAGGAGAAGAATCTTGGCGAGCACGTTATGCAGAGCTCAATCAGGTTTATCAATTGCAACAAAATATTCAAAAAAGCACAGATGCTGAGTTTGTCATTGGTCGCATTGATCAGCGCCAAGTTTTGCAACAAAAAATCAGAGCCAATACCGCCAGGTCCAATGAGCAACAGGGTCAGTTGGAGGTCTTGATGCAACGCATTAATTTATATTTATCTTTGGGTGGCCCAGCCATTTAAAAGCCACCGGCAATCATCAGAAGTCAGGAGTCAAACGTGAGCACATCATCAACAGAAACAATGTCCCGTTGGGAAAAAATCAAGCATGGCTTTCTTCATGAAACTAAAAAGTTTCTGATTGCCACAGGCTATTTCACAATTTGGTTTTACGCGATTGGCTTGTACAACCAATCGCAAATGTTGCACTTTGGTGTTGATGGGGCGGACAGCATGTTCTCGATCACAGTCGCTCTGATCAAGGCAGCGTTTGTGGGTAAATTCTTGATCACGGTTGAACTTCTTATGCCAATCAAGGTCAATAAAGGCAAGCCTATTTTCTGGCCTTTGATTGGTCACTCTTTGATCTATGTGGTCTTGGTCATGATTTTGCATGCCAATGCTCTGGGTATTGAAGGTTACTTGCTCCACGGCAAACCATTCTTAGAAGGTGTATTGGAGTTTGGTCACGCCAAACCTAAGAACTTGATCATGATTGCTTTTATCTACTGGCTGATCATCGTTCATTATTTAACCTACTTCACGGTTCAAAAAGCCGTGGGTGAAAAAGAGTTCAAGGACATCTTTTTGGGTAAGTAAGAAAGTAAGCTAAACAAAATAAGTAAAGCAAAATTAGTAAAAGCTTCATAAGAAAAAATGCCTCTGAATCTCAGAGGCATTTTTAATTCTGCGGTAAAAAGATCTTTAGCAAGATCCGATAAGCTTACTTCTTAGGCGCGCTCACCACCGCAGCAACTGCTTCGGCATAAGTCACATAGACCCTGTCTCTTATACACATCTGACGCTGCCGACGATCTACTCTGTGTA
>CALMBU010000161.1 GCA_937863045.1 uncultured Polynucleobacter sp.
GGAGATGTGTATAAGAGACAGGTATTAGCTAGCAAGCTATTTAATCGCCTGGGAGGCTTGATGGTCGCATGCATGTCAGTGGGTATTAGTGCAGTTGCATTTTTTACAAGAGGCATCGCCTAAGTGGATGCCGATACAGCAGTTGTTACTAGAGGTGATTTGAAAGAAATGATGCAAGAACTTCGTTTAGAGATGGCTCATCTTGAGCATCGATTGATCAATAAGGTTGGCGCCATTGTGATTGGTACCGCCAGCGTGATGATGTTTTTAGATCGTTTTCTACCGTCTTTTCAATAAATCAAATGGCGGTTTGTGATCGCAAACCGCTTAAAGAATCTCTTTGATCGCTTTCACTAATGCATCACACTGTTCGTCAGTACCAATGGTGATGCGAAGATGCTGATCAATCCTTGGTAATTTAAAGTGACGCACGATGATGTGCTTTTCACGCAGTGCTGCAGACAATTGCGCCGCATCGTGTTTCTGATGTTTCGTGAAAATAAAATTAGCCGAAGACGGAATTGTTTCAAAGCCCAGAGTGTTTAAAGTTTGCACCAAACTCTCGCGAGTCTTGATGACGGCCTGACTGATCTTGTTCAAGTAGTCTTGATCTTCAATGGCAGCCATGGCGCCAGCCATGGCTAACTTATCAATCGGGTAAGAGTTAAAACTGTTTTTAACTCGCTCTAATGCTTCAATCAAATCAGGGTGGCCAACCGCATAGCCAACTCGTAGGCCAGCCAAAGCATAAGACTTTGATAAGGTGTGAGTGACCAAGAGGTTGTTGTATTGCTTGATCAGAGATACCGCTGATGAAGTACCAAAATCAACATAAGCTTCATCAATCACCACAACGCTGTCTTGGTTTGCTTGAAGAAGTTTTTCAATGTCTTTTAAAGGTAGAGCTTTGCCTGTGGGTGCATTCGGATTTGGGAAAATGATGCCGCCGTTGCGACCATTGTTTTTCTTTAAATAGTCATCAACTGAAATTGAAAAATCATCACTCAGGGGGATGTTCTCAAAAGCGATGCCATAGAGTTTGCAGTAGACCGGATAAAAGCTGTAGGTGATGTCCGGAAACAGAATAGGGTGCTCATGTTTGAGTAAACCTAAAAACACATGGGCCAAGACTTCATCGGAACCATTGCCAACAAATACTTGATTTGGTGTTAGGCCATGAAGTTTGGCGATGCTTTGTTTCAAAGTATCTGAATTAGGGTCTGGGTAAAGACGCAGGGCCTCGGTATTGGCGGCAGCAATGGCGGCCAATGCTTTGGGCGAGGGCCCATAAGGACTCTCATTGGTATTGAGCTTGATGAGCTGGCTTAATTTGGGTTGTTCGCCCGGAACATAGGGCGTTAACTCTTTAACAGTTTTGCTCCAAAAACGGCTCATCTTCTTGTCTTGCCTTATTAATTCAGTAATTTATACGGTTATTTCAACGATTTTTTGCTAATTTCGTTCAGAATCAGCACCTTCAGAAGGTTACCACGGGGTGGAATTTCAGGGGGACGGTGATATTATGACGGTATGCGCAACGTAGACGTCACTCGAAATACCTCAGAAACCCAAATCCAGATTGTTCTCGATCTAGATGGTACGGGCAAAGCTCAACTTAATTCTGGGGTTCCATTCCTCGATCACATGTTGGATCAAATTGCCCGACATGGCATGATTGATTTGGCTGTTACAGCCAAAGGCGATACACACATTGATGATCACCACACCGTTGAAGATGTGGGCATCACTTTGGGTCAGGCGATTGCTAAGGCAGTGGGCGACAAAAAAGGCATCACCCGTTATGGCCATTCTTATGTGCCTTTGGATGAAACCTTGTCTCGTGTCGTGATTGATTTTTCAGGTCGCCCAGGTTTGGAGTTCCATGTGCCGTTCACACGTGCACGCGTGGGTGATTTTGACGTTGATTTAACGATTGAGTTTTTCCGCGGGTTCGTGAACCACGCGGGAGTGACTTTGCACATTGACAATATTCGCGGTATCAATGCGCACCATCAAATTGAAACAGTGTTCAAGGCATTTGGTCGTGCTTTGCGCATGGCCTTGGAATTAGATCCTCGCGCCAGTGGTGTGATTCCTTCTACAAAAGGTAGTTTGTAAACTCGGCAAAAATTTGCTAGAAATCATTTACTCACCTTTCAGTTATTAGGTTCAGACCTTGTCTAAAAATTCACCGAGCATTGCCATTGTTGATTACGGAATGGGTAATTTGCGTTCTGTTGCTCAAGCATTGATGCATGCAGCCCCTGAAGCAAAAGTGACGATCTCTTCAAAAGTGGAAGAAATCAAGACGGCTGATAAAGTGGTTTTGCCAGGGCAAGGCGCCATGCCTGATTGTATGACGCATTTACAAGAATCTGGTTTATTGGACGCTGTTCTAGAAGCCAGTCGCACCAAACCGATGTTGGGCGTTTGTGTGGGTGAACAAATGTTGTTTGAGAGCAGCACTGAAGTTCGTTTTGATGCGCCCGCTGGAACAGAGATCACACCTGGTTTGGGTTTATTGCCGGGCAAGGTGATTCGTTTTGATTTGATTGGTAAGAACCAGGCCGACGGCTCTCATTTTAAAGTGCCACACATGGGCTGGAACCAGGTTCAACAGGTTCAGAAGCATGCACTGTGGGAAGGTATTCCTGACAATGCTTCGTTTTATTTTGTGCACAGCTACTATGCAGTTCCGGCTAATTCAGCTCATACTGTGGGTGCCACGGAGTATGGTTCCTTATTTACATGTGCCGTGGCAAAAGATAATATTTTTGCAACACAGTTTCATCCAGAAAAGAGCGCACACTTAGGTTTGCGTTTGTATCAGAATTTCACTCGTTGGCAACCTTAAACATTATTTATTAAATATCTATCATGTTGTTAATACCTGCAATTGATCTTAAACAAGGCCACTGTGTTCGTTTAGAGCAAGGTGATATGGATAAAGTCACGACTTTTTCGGAAGATCCGGGCGCCATGGCAAAGCACTGGGTTGATAAAGGTGCGCGTCGTTTGCACTTGGTTGACTTGGACGGTGCCTTTGCTGGTAAACCAAAAAATGAATCTGCCATCAAGTCAATCTTGAAAGCTGTTGGTGACGATATTCCGGTTCAGTTGGGTGGCGGTATTCGTGATCTTGAAACCATTGAGCGTTTATTGGACGATGGCATCAGCTACGTGATCATTGGTACGGCTGCGGTGAAGAACCCAGGATTTTTGCAAGACGCGTGCGTGGCTTTTCCGGGGCACATCATTGTTGGTTTGGATGCCAAAGATGGCAAAGTGGCCACAGATGGTTGGAGTAAGCTCACCGGTCACGAAGTGATTGATTTGGCAAAAAAATACGAAGACTATGGTGTCGAAGCCATCATTTATACCGACATTGGTCGTGATGGCATGTTGCAAGGTATCAATATGGATGCCACTGTGAAGTTAGCCCAAGCCGTGAATATTCCAATCATTGCCAGCGGTGGCTTGACCAATATGAAAGACATTGATGCTTTGTGTGCTGCTGAGCCTGAAGGTGTGATGGGTGTGATCGCGGGTCGTGCGATTTATACCGGTGATCTTGATTTGGCCAAAGCTCAGAAGTATGC
>CALMBU010000162.1 GCA_937863045.1 uncultured Polynucleobacter sp.
CTGCAGGGAACATTTCCCTTATTCAGATAATCTTGAATGCTGTTCAACTGATCAAGACAGGCCTCTCGACCCTCAAGATCACCAATCACCAACTCGCCGCGACCAAAATGCTTTACATGACCAGGGCCCGCCATGCCCGTTGCAACATAAACAACGGCGGGATAAACAGGATTTGAAAGTACTGTTTTAATGCGCTCACAGTTATCAACGCCATTTTGCAGACTTAAAATAATTGTGTCTTTTGCCAAAAAAGGTTTGATCTCTTGGGCAACAGATTCTGTATCAGGCGATTTAACGCAAAACAGAACAAGATCAGCCTCAGTAAGAGACTTATATTCAGCGCTGGTCTTGACCGTAACGTGCTCTTGAAAAGACTGGCACTCCATATACAAGCCATTCTCTTGAATAGCTTTCACATGATCTTGGCGAGCAATCAAGGTAACGTCGCACCCGGCTCTTGCCAACAATCCACCAAAGTAACTGCCAACAGCTCCAGCACCAACAACTGCTACCGTTGATATTTTATTTTTCATCTCTTAATTTTACGCCTTTGATTCAAGCCCGTGATCAGCAAATTAATCGAAAATCCTTTAGAGTGGTCAAGATACACACTCTCTAAAGGCAAGCTCATGAAAGCATTTCTCATCAACCCCAAGCTCAAAGAAGTCACAGAAGTTGAAATTGACCCATCTATTGAAGCAATTCAAGATTTAATTGGTTTTAAAACGATCGACTCAGATGAAATTGACTTTAATTTTGACCAGTTGTTTTTTGATGAAGAGTGTTTTATTCGCCAACAAGATCAAGTGGGCCGCTTCAAGGTTGATAACTTGGCGCCGATTGCTGGCAAAGGGGTGGTTGCCAACAGTACAGACAATGGCAAAACAATCACCAGTCCTCAAGTCACCTTAGAGGCTCTTACCAAACGTGTCACATTTTTGTGATCTAAATGACCATTGATAAGAACAGCTATCAAATTGATATTTCTGACGGCATTGTGTTGATCAAGAATCAAAACACAACCATTGGCTACTGTCGATTTTTAGATTCTGGCGACATTGAGTACATCTATGTCAATTTGGCTTATCGTCGCCAAGGCTATGGCAGGATCTTGATCGATGAAGTAAAAAAGATCACGGGCAAAATTGGTCAGATTCACGAACCCATTTCACCCTTAGGATCTGAATTCTTTAAAGGTATTGGAGTGGGTCAAATCCCTTAAGTTTAAATACTGCCAAAAGCTCCACGATTGAAATCGCCGATCGCTTGATCAATTTCTTCACGAGTATTCATCACAAAAGGCCCATGCCCCACAATCGGTTCATCAATGGGTTCACCACTCAATAGCAATGCCACTGAATCTTCAAGGGCTTTTATTTTGATGTCTTGTCCATCTTGACTGAACATCAACATCTTGGCGTCCTTTGCAACAACGCCAGAATCATCGCCACCCTCAAGCGCACCTCGCAACACCACCACAGAAGTATTCCAACTATCCGCTACGGGCAAAAAAAGTTCTTCGCCTTTTTTCAAACGAATATCAAACACATTCATGGGTGTGAAGGTTTTTGCAGGGCCCTTTTGTCCTTCGTGTTCTCCTGCAATCACTCTGATCGATCCTCTTGAATTTGATAATTCAATTTGAGGAATACTCTTGCTTAAAATTGCTTGATAAGCAGGCGCAGTCATTTTGTGTTTTGCAGGCAAATTAACCCACAGCTGAACCATTTGTAAAACTCCGCCTCGCTTAGCAAAGTCATCAGAATGAAACTCTTGATGAAGGATGCCTGCCCCAGCAGTCATCCACTGCACATCGCCTGGGCCAATCGTTCCGCCTTGACCTGTTGAGTCCTTATGAGAAACCTCTCCGTCATAAACAATCGTGACAGTCTCAAAACCACGGTGAGGATGAGTGCCCACTCCCTTGCGCTCAGTTGTTGCCGGAAACTCAGCAGGACCAGCCAAATCAAGCATTAAAAATGGGCTCATCTCTTTGCCCAATTGCTGATAGAAAAATAAAGTGCGCACCGGAAAACCATTGCCCACCCAATGGCCTTGATCATTTCCCTGAATACCAAGAAGACGCTTCATATTGATTAATCCTAGCAAATTTATTTGTTTAATCTTATCCATCCATATTAATCACTATCTGAATCTTTTTCAGGCGCACTGCATAATAAGGATATATTCACAATTCTTATAAACATCAGATAAGTCATCAAGTCATGTTCATCACCCCAAGCCTCAGTTTTTTCCAAGAAATCATTGAGTTGATTGGCATCTTCTCATTTGCCGCTTCAGGCCTCATTGCTGGCCTTCGGAAAAAGTTAGATTTGGTGGGCGTCAGCATTGTGGCTGGTTTGACTGCATTTGGTGGCGGCACATTAAGAGACATCCTCTTAGATCGCAGACCCTTCTTTTGGGTTGAACACTCCTACTGGCTTTGGGTCATCATTGCACTGACGATTGTGAGTATTTGGTTCATTAAAAACAAACACTTGGTCTACACAGAAAAAATGATTCAGTTGCCTGATGCCATGGGTCTTGCCTTGGCAACCATCCTGGGCACTCAGATTGCGCTTCAATTTGATATGCCATTGGTTGTGGCAATTTTGCTAGGTGTTATTTCCGCAACATTTGGGGGCGCTTTGCGTGACATCGTCTGCGGGGAAATACCTCAGCTCTTCTACGACAATCGCCCTTATGCCGTCATTGCATTTGCTGGCAGCGGTATGTATATCCTACTGAGCACTTACTTGTTAGATGAATCTATGGCTGCTGTGATTTCCTTCATGTTCATTTTCATCATTCGAGCGATTGCCTTGTACAAAAATTGGCAACTACCCACATTCAGGGCTTGAACATGAACGTTAATGCAGACTTCAGTCAAAAAGCGGTCGTCAATACTCACGAAGCACCGTGGTTACCATCTCCCATGGCAGGCGTTAATCGAAAACCTCTAGATCGCATTGGTGATGAAGTTGCGATTGCAACAACCATCGTCAGTTATGCGCCCGACTCCTCTTTTCCAAAACATTCCCACCCTGCCGGAGAAGAAATCTTGGTGCTTGAAGGCACCTTCTCAGATGAGAGCGGCGATTACTCTGCAGGCATGTACTTGCGCAATCCACCCAACAGCTCTCACACACCTTACTCAAAAGAAGGCTGTACGATTTTTGTCAAGTTAAGACAATTTCATCCAGA
>CALMBU010000163.1 GCA_937863045.1 uncultured Polynucleobacter sp.
TCAACAATCATCTTGAAGCCGCGGATAGTTTCTTTGAGTGGAACGTATTTACCAGGTGAACCTGTGAACACTTCCGCCACGTGGAATGGCTGTGACAAGAAACGCTGAATCTTACGAGCGCGCGCAACAGCTTGCTTGTCTTCTGGTGACAATTCGTCCATACCCAAAATCGCAATAATGTCGCGCAACTCTTTGTAGCGCTGCAATGTTGTTTGTACACCGCGAGCAACTGCATAGTGCTCTTCGCCAACCACTTGTGGATCTAGCTGACGGCTTGTTGAGTCAAGTGGATCAACCGCTGGGTAAATACCCAAAGCAGCGATGTCACGTGACAAAACAACTGTTGAGTCTAAGTGCAAGAATGTTGTAGCAGGTGATGGGTCTGTTAAGTCATCGGCAGGAACGTAAACGGCCTGAATTGATGTAATAGAACCAGTCTTTGTTGAAGTAATGCGCTCTTGTAAACGGCCCATTTCTTCAGCCAATGTTGGCTGATAACCCACAGCTGATGGCATACGACCCAACAAAGCAGAAACTTCTGTACCGGCCAATGTATAACGGTAGATATTGTCAACGAAGAACAAAATGTCTCGGCCTTCGTCACGGAAACGCTCAGCCATTGTCAAACCTGTCAAAGCAACTCGCAAACGGTTACCTGGTGGCTCGTTCATCTGACCGAAAACCATCGCAACTTTATCAAGAACGTTAGAGTCCTTCATCTCGTGGTAGAAGTCGTTACCCTCACGAGTACGCTCACCAACACCTGCGAACACTGACAAACCTGAGTGTTGCTTAGCGATGTTGTTGATCAACTCCATCATGTTAACTGTCTTACCTACACCAGCACCGCCGAACAAACCAACTTTACCGCCTTTTGCAAACGGGCAAACCAAGTCAATAACTTTGATGCCTGTTTCTAGTAGGTCAACTGATGGTGATAGCTCGTCAAACTTTGGCGCTAATTGGTGAATCGCGCGACGCTCTTCTGTGCCGATTGGGCCAGCTTGGTCGATTGGGCGACCCAACACGTCCATGATGCGTCCCAATGTTGCTGGGCCAACAGGCACTGAAATTCCCTTGCCTGTATTTTTAACGCCCATGCCGCGACGCAAGCCATCGCTTGAGCCCATGGCAATAGCACGAACCACGCCATCACCTAATTGTTGTTGCACCTCAAAGGTCAAACCTTTTTCTGCAAAAGATGCCTCATTGCTCTCTTCCAAGATCAATGCGTCATAAATTTTTGGCATTTTGTCACGTGGGAACTGAATGTCCACCACCGCGCCAATACACTGAACGATATTTCCGTTGCTCATCGTAGTTCTCCGATCACTAATTTTTTACAATACTTTGGTTATCAAACCGCCGCAGCGCCGCCGACAATCTCGGACAACTCTTTGGTAATGGCTGCTTGACGTGTTTTGTTGTAAACCAACTGCAATTCACCAATCACGTTTTTCGCGTTATCAGAAGCAGCCTTCATAGCAACCATACGAGCAGATTGCTCAGATGCCATATTTTCTGCAACTGCTTGGTAAATCAACGCTTCAACGTAACGTTTCAACAATTCATCCACAACTGATTGCGGGTCTGGTTCGTACAAATAATCCCAACCATACTCACGAGCTTCTTCAGCTGTTTGTGTTAATTTTTCATCTGAAAGAGGCAATA
>CALMBU010000164.1 GCA_937863045.1 uncultured Polynucleobacter sp.
CTATTAAATAAATGCTCTTTATTTGGTAAAAATATTTCTAATTTATAGAAATTAGGTTCATACTGGGTACATACCGCTCTAAAAAGAAGGATAAATATGTACCTGAAAGTTAATACTAAATTTCAATTGGCGTTAACTTTTGCGACTTTGTGGGGCATTTTTTCTCTTTGGGCAGCCCAATTCTGGTTTGCTGACCTATCAAACATCATCGGCTGGTTTCTGGCTGGTTTTTTTATCTTATTCATTGCGGTCGTTCCAGGCTTTATCAATGCCTTCATGGTCATTAGTTTGTTGATGGATAAAAGACCTGTGCGCAAACATTTGGATACTTACCCTCCCATCACCATTTTGATTGCGGCTTATAACGAAGAAGCTGTCATTACCGATACTTTTGAAAGTATTGCCAAGCAAAACTATCCCGGGCTTCTTGAAGTCATCTTGATTGATGATGGCTCCAAAGATCAGACCCATGCAGTGTGCAATCAATTGATCAGCAAATATCCTTGGTTGCGATGCATACAACAAGAAACCAACCAAGGTAAGTCTGAAGCATTGAACAGAGCTCTCACTTTGGCAAGTCATGAGCTCATCATCACCTTGGATGCGGATTCTTATTTGTACAAAGATGCCTTGGTCAGAATTGTGGAGCGATTCCACAGTGATCCCGCCAATACCTGCGCTGTTGCTGGCACGATCATGGTGCGCAATTCTCGTCAAAACTGGATCACCCAATCTCAAGAATGGGATTACTTTCAAGGGATTGCCACTGTTAAAAGAGTGCAATCTCTGAATCAAGGAACGCTGGTTGCGCAAGGTGCATTTTCTTTATACAAAAAATCAGTGGTTCTTGAATTGGGCGGTTGGCCAAAGACTGTTGGAGAGGACATTGTTCTGACTTGGGCCATGCTAGAAAAAGACTATCGGGTGGGATATTGCGAAGATGCGATTGCCTTCACAATTGTTCCAAGCACGGTCAAAGGCTTCATTCGTCAAAGACAGCGTTGGGCCAGGGGCATGATCGAGGCCTTTAAGTATCACCCAAAGGTATTGTTCAGAAAGCGCTTG
>CALMBU010000165.1 GCA_937863045.1 uncultured Polynucleobacter sp.
CGTGGGCTCGGAGATGTGTATAAGAGACAGATCAGAAATCAATCGTGCCCTGGGTCGTCGTGTAGACCTCAAATCAGGCGGCTACTTGATGATTGATCAAACAGAATCGATGACCACCATTGATGTGAATACTGGCAGTTACGTAGGCGCTCGCACATTTGATGACACGATCTATAAAACAAATTTAGAGGCTGCTCAAACCATTGCGCGCCAACTGCGTCTGCGCAATCTTGGTGGCATCATCATCATTGACTTCATCGATATGCACAGCAAAGAGCATCAGGATGCCGTCCTAGAGGAACTCAATAAAAATTTAGCTCGAGATAAAATCAGAACTTCTGCCAACCCCTTCTCTTCATTGGGCTTGGTAGAAATGACCCGAAAGAGAACCCGTGAGTCATTGGCACATCTTTTATGTGAGCCTTGTGATGTGTGTCAGGGCAAAGGTCAGGTTAAAACTGCCCAAAGCATTTGTTATGAGATTTTGCGAGAAGTATTGCGCGAACATCGCCAGTTCAATCCAAAAGAATTCCGAATCATTGCCAGCGCCGATGTGATTGACCGCTTCTTAGAAGAAGAAAGCACACACATTGCTCAATTGATTGAATTTATCGGTAAACCGATCCGCCTTCAGGCTGAATCAAGCTTTAACCAAGAGCAATACGATATTGTCCTAAGTTAAAAGATTTCCTGAGTAAAACGCTGTCTTAAGTTAAACGCTGTCTTTGGCTATGCCTGTGAAAACTGCAATCGGTGCAGACTGGCATATAAACCATTTTGAGCAATCAGCTCAGCATGTGATCCATTCTCAACAACTCTGCCATGATCTAACACCACAATGCGATCGGCATTTTCGATTGTTGATAGTCGATGCGCAATCACCAAAGTAGTCTTGCCCTCCATGAGTTTTTCTAGAGCCTCTTGAACCTGACGCTCTGATTCAGAATCCAAGGCAGAAGTTGCTTCATCCAGAATCAAAATAGGGGCATCTTTATAAATGGCTCTGGCAATCGCCAAACGTTGTCTTTGACCACCGGATAATCGATTACCGTTATCACCAACTTCAGAGTCAATGCCCTCAGGCAACTCTTTGATCAACTCAGTCAAATTAGCAGCTTGTAGCGCTTCATGAACCCTGCCACGATCAATTTCCTCTGAACTCGCAACTCCGTAGGCTACGTTGGCCGCAATGGTGTCATTGAACAAGACCACGTCCTGGCTCACAAAAGCCATCTGGCGACGCAGATCTTTCAAATCAATGTCCTGAATATTTAATCCATCCAGATGAATCGCACCGCTGGTAGGATTAAAAAAGCGTGGCAATAAATTAACCAGGGTTGATTTACCACTGCCTGATGGTCCTACAAAAGCAACCACTTCTCCCGCCGGAATCTTTAAACTAATTTCTTTCAAAACTTCTCTAATTGCATGCTCATCGTCAGAGCCCAAAGCTCTCACACCGGAGTAGCCAAAGCCTACATTGTTGAACTCAAGTTCGCCGCGAGCTTTATCTAACTTAATTGCATCATCCCTGCGCACTGAATCTTCTTCAATTGGCTGATCCATTAACTTAAAAATCATATCCGC
>CALMBU010000166.1 GCA_937863045.1 uncultured Polynucleobacter sp.
CGAGCAGGATAGTAGCCAAAGAAAATACCGATCACTGCAGAGAAACCAACTGCCAAAACAACTGATAAGACTGAGAGCTGCACAGGCCAAGCCGCTAATTCAGCAACCAACCAAGTTCCCAGACCCCCTAGAAGAATTCCCAGCACACCACCAATGGTTGAGAGTGTGATGGCTTCAACCAAAAATTGCGACAGAATATCTTTACTTCTAGCCCCAACAGCCAAACGTAAACCAATCTCTCGGGTTCTTTCGGTCACAGACACCAGCATGATGTTCATGATGCCAATACCACCAACTAATAAACTCACCGAGGCAACTGCAGCCAGCAAAATAGCCATGACCTTGCTGGCGGCTTCTTGAGCTTGAAGTATTTCTGTCAAATTACGCAAAGAAAAATCATCGGGGGTATTGCCCGATAATCGATGGCGCTGGCGAAGCAACACTCTGACTTTATCTTCCGCCTCTTTCATATCGACACCATCTTTGGCTTTGATAAAGATAGAGCTGACTCGACCAATGCGCCCTTGTAAAGCGCCAAAAATTTTATTGCGTGCGGTGGTCAAGGGAATGATGACAATATCGTCTTGATCTTGCCCCATCATGCTTTGACCCTTGCGCTCGAGCAAACCAATCACCGTGAATGGCACACCTCGCACGCGGATGATTTGATCGACTGGATCACCATCACCAAATAATTCCCTGGCCACCGTTTGCCCGATGATGGCCACCTTACCAGCACCAGACATCTCACCAGCCTCAAACAGGCGGCCACTGATCAGACCCCAATCACGCGCCTCAAAATACTCTGGCGTGGTACCCACAATCGAAGCCAACCAATTAGCATTGCCCCAAACGATTTGACCGCTGCCCCTTTGAGTTGGTGCAGCCACTTGAATTTCTGAGATCTCATTCATCACCGCCCAAGCATCATCTTCAACCAATGTTTGAGCCGTACCTGAACCACCTCGAACGCCCGCAGTGGTCACAGATCCTGCCCAAAGGATCATGAGGTTTGAACCCAGGCCCGCAATTTGTTCTTTGACGCGTGCTTGAGCACCACTACCAACCGCGATCATCACAATCACCGCGGCCACGCCGATGATGATGCCCAGCATCGTGAGACCCGAGCGTAATTTATTAACCTTGAGCGCTTGAAGAGCAATCGATAAATTCAAGACAGGTCTCCTAACGAGCTAACTTTTTTGTTAGGACTGTCATCAATGACTTTGCCATCTTTGAATGTGATCGTGCGCGATGCATAAGCAGCGACATCAAGCTCATGGGTGACAACCACCACGGTCATTCCTTGTTGATTGAGTTGC
>CALMBU010000167.1 GCA_937863045.1 uncultured Polynucleobacter sp.
GACAAACCCTGAGCCAAGCCAGGAGTTTGATAGGGGTCTTGCCCCAAAATAATCACATGGGCTTGTTCAACGGATGTTTCTTTGAATGCACGGAAAATATTTTCAAAGGCGGGGGCAATCTCTTCTGCATGCTCACGGTAAAGCAAAGATATTTCTTGCTCTAAGGATTGAAAGCGACCAGACGCTAATTCAGATTGAATTAATTCCGCCCAATCTCTTGGCAATGAGTCTTGTATCGAAAATGATGACATCAGTGAATCAGCAAATCAGCGAAGTTATTCAGCCATTACACAGATAAAGTGTATTGCTTAGGCTGAGAAGCCAACATGCTTTCTTTGGTCTTAGCTGGGCGCATGGTCAAAGCCAATTCTTTGTCATGGCGATACACCAACACTTTCACCGCTTGCGCTCTGGCTAGCTTTTGAATCCATGCCAAGAGCAACTCCTCTAAGCGGCCAGGCGTGACACGCTCACCACTGATCGATGCCAAATGATCGCCCGCTGACAAACCTGCTTCTTGAGCCAAGCCCCCATCCAAGACATGGCTCAGCCTGACCCAACCATTGTTCACCGTTGTACGAACCCCTAATAATTGCTTGGCAACTTCTGCGCTTTCAGTAGCAGGGGTTTTCTTCAACTCAACTTTGACACCAACTTTTGGCAACAAAGTCTCAAAAGGAAAATCCTCAATGCCATCGATATGATCACGTTTGATTTGAGCCCAAACGCCCTTGAAACCGGAACCAATCACAAACTCAATGGCGCGATCAAAATCATCCTCAGCCATACCTATTTCAGTTAATTGGTACATTTGCCACAAATGTCGCATCACATCATCCAAGGATTGTTTCTGCTTGGTATGTTCACGAATCTTCAAATCAAGAGCCAGCGCCAACAAAGAACCCTTGGCGTAATAACTCACCACTGCGTTGGGTGTGTTCTCATCCATGAGGTAATACTTGGTCCAGGCATCAAAGGAACTCTCTGACAAACTTTGCTTGTGCCTGCCTGGTCCGCGTAAAACCATGTTCCAAGTTTTTTCAAGGCGCTTCACATA
>CALMBU010000168.1 GCA_937863045.1 uncultured Polynucleobacter sp.
GGCTGACATTGGCAGGGTCAGATAGATCTCGTCGCCGACTGTTTTAATTTGTTGAGAGATGGCTTGAACACTGTTTTCAAGACTTCGGTCAAATGGCGCTGTTGCAATCGATTGCGCAACCAAATAGGTCACAGCAATACTCATCGGCCATAACAACAAAAGCGGCGCCAACATCCAATCTAGGATTTCTCCAAACAGTGATCTTGGACCTTTGCTGGCATGTTTTAGGCCATATGACTCTGGGGGTAAGAGTCGTTGAAGTTCCGCATCAATGGCGGGGCGTACATCAGCCATCTTAAATATTAAGCTTCAGATACTTTTGGGGCTTCAGGAGGCGCTTGGAATTTTTCTAGGCAATAACCTAGGCCGCGGATCGTTGCAATACGAATGCCACCAACTTCAATTTTCTTGCGAAGGCGATGGACGTATACCTCGATAGCGTTGTTACTGACTTCTTCACCCCATTCACACAAATGATCAACCAATTGATCTTTGGAAACGAGACGGCCCACTCTTTTAAGCAGAACCTCTAAAAGTCCTAGCTCTCTTGCAGATAATTCGAGCATTTTTTCATCGATATAGGCCACGCGACCCACTTGGTCGAATTGCAATGGACCGTGTTTCACAACGGTTGGCCCACCACCAGTGCCTCGACGCGTTAAAGCACGAACACGGGCTTCTAGTTCTGATAAAGCAAATGGCTTGGCCATGTAATCGTCGGCACCCGCGTCTAAACCTTTGACGCGCTCTTCAGTAGAGTCGGCGGCGGTCAAGATAAGCACTGGGAGCATAGAGTTTCTGGAGCGAAGGCGCTTGAGCACCTCAAGACCTGTCATTTTGGGCAGGCCTAAATCCAGGATCAGCAAGTCAAAGGCTTGAGCAGATAGGGCGAGATCGGCAGATTGGCCATCCTTAACATGGTCAACTGCATAACCAGACTGTCTCAGGGACCTGGTTAACCCGTCGGCTAATACGCTATCGTCTTCTGCAATCAGTATTCTCATACAGCCCAATCAGCAAAATCTTGCTTGTTTATAGGTATTGTCTGACATTAGGCAGCAATAAACTAGTTTCTAGTGCATATTCTAGCTAGGTATTAAAAAAATCCTTGCATAGAGTACTGTTTTTATATACAGTAATTACTGTAAATTGCTCATGTGTAGACAAAATACACCTAATTTTAGATAAGGACGACCATGGAAGACCAAAAAAAGAAATCTGGATCAGGCCCCGCTGATATTGAGGGCATGAGCTCTGATAAGCAAAAAGCCCTTAATGCAGCACTTGCTCAGATTGAAAAACAGTTTGGTAAGGGCTCCATCATGCGTCTTGGTGACAGTGATATTGGCCAGGACATACAAGTTGTATCAACGGGTTCTCTAGGCTTGGATATTGCCTTGGGCGTTGGTGGTTTGGCTAGGGGCCGTGTGATTGAGATTTACGGTCCAGAATCTTCAGGTAAAACAACTTTAACTTTGCACGCTGTTGCAGAAATGCAAAAGCTAGGTGGCACATGTGCCTTCATTGATGCTGAGCATGCTTTGGATGTGCAATACGCCGCTAAGTTGGGCGTTGATGTCAATAACCTATTAATTTCTCAGCCGGACACTGGTGAGCAAGCGTTGGAGATCGCCGATGCCTTGGTTCGTTCAGGCTCCATTGATTTAATCGTGATTGACTCAGTTGCTGCCTTGGTACCGCGCGCAGAAATTGAAGGCGACATGGGTGATTCATTACCTGGCTTGCAAGCTCGTTTGATGAGTCAGGCTTTGCGCAAACTAACAGGAACGATCAAGCGCACAAACTCAATGGTGATCTTCATTAACCAGATTCGTATGAAGATTGGTGTGATGTTTGGTTCACCTGAAACAACCACAGGCGGTAATGCTTTGAAGTTTTATGCCTCCATGCGTTTAGATATTCGTCGTATCGGTAGTATTAAAAAGGGCGATGACATTGTTGGTAACGAAACCCGCGTGAAAGTTGTGAAAAACAAAGTATCCCCGCCATTCCGAGAGGCTATCTTTGACATCATGTACGGAGAAGGTATTTCTAGGCAGGGTGAAATCATTGACCTAGGTGTTGAGTGCGACATCGTTGAAAAATCAGGTGCCTGGTACAGCTATAACGGCGAGCGTGTTGGACAAGGTAAAGACAATGCGCGCGAGTTCCTAAAAGAGAATCCTGAGATTGCTAAAGAAATTGAAGCAAGGGTTCGTGAAAAATTAGGCGTTAACACCGGTAGCGTGATCAGTCCTAAAGAAGAAGCGGATGCCTAAACAGCAAGCCCCAAGTTTGATGGGGCGAGCTCTTCGGTATTTATCAAGAAGAGAGCATAGTCGCCAAGAGCTTCGCAAGAAGCTCTTGCCTTATGCGGAAACTGATATTGAACTTGATGATCTCATGGCAAAACTTGAGGCGCAGTCTTGGTTATCAGATGAGCGTTTTGCTGAGAGCTTGGTTCGTCGCAAATCTGAACGATATGGCAGTTTGAAAATCGTTGAAGAGTTAAAGCAACAAGGCATTGAGGGCGAGTCTTTAATTGAAATCAAAGAGCGACTCAAAGTTTCCGATGCAATGAGAGCTTGGGAGTTGTGGCAAAGAAAATTTGATTCCATGGTCACCAAAGATCCTAAAGAAAAATCCAAGCAAATGCGTTACTTGGTATCCAAAGGTTTTCCCTTGAGCGTGGTGATTAAGATTATTGATGGGCGATTCTCGCCCTCTGAGGAAGAGTCACATTAATTTAAGCTGGTGTAGACTTTGTTCATGAGCTCAACACCTAAATCCAATCGCACCCTAATACACACCAGAGATATCAAGACTCAGGCGTTTCGTCGTGATGATGGTTTATGGGATGTTGAAGCCACCTTGTTAGACGTCAAAGATAAAGATTTTCACTTGGCCTCTGGTGTAAAGCCCAAAGGTCAGGCGATTCATCGAATGATTTTGACTGTCACAATCGATACAAAATTCAATATTGTTGATGCTCACGCGAAAACGCTCGATGCGCCATACGATGAGCATTGCAAAACCATTGAACCAGACTACAAAAAACTCATTGGACTTAATTTGGTGAATGGCTTTCGTGGCGCAGTGAAAGAGCGCTTGAGCGGCATTTCTGGTTGCTCACACATGACTGAGCTATGTTCAGTTTTGCCAACTGTGGCCATTCAGGCATTTGCCGGTGAGATCTTCAAGGTTGTCGATCAAGGGACTGGCACCATGCCATTTCAGCTGAATCGATGTCATGCCCTAAGAACCGACGGTGAAACAGTTAAAAGGTACCACCGAGCTTGGTTTGGAGCCCCATTAACACCCGTTGATATGTCAAAAAAAGAGTCCTAATCCCTGAAAAAGCGATAATAGTGAGATTACTTAGCAAAAATAGTTAATAGACAGAGTTAAGTAAGCTAAAAACATTAATATTTCGGTCTATTCAATAGGGAGCCTTAATGAAGATCCACGAGTACCAAGGCAAGGAAATCTTGCGTCAGTTCAATGTTCCAGTGCCAAACGGCATTTCAGCTTTAAGCGTTGATGAAGCTGTTGAAGCAGCTAAAAAACTGGGTGGCCCAGTTTGGGTTGTGAAGGCCCAAATACACGCAGGTGGCCGCGGTAAAGGTGGTGGCGTTAAGGTTGCTAAGAGTCTTGATGAAGTAAAAACATATGCAACTCAAATTTTGGGTATGCAGTTAAAGACTCACCAAACAGGTCCAGAAGGTCAAAAAGTTCGTCGTTTGTTGGTTGAAGACGGTGCGGACATCAAAAAAGAATATTACGTGGGCCTCTTGACCGATCGTGGCACACAATCAGTGGTGGTGATGGCGTCTAGCGAAGGCGGCATGGATATCGAAGAAGTGGCCGAAAAAACCCCAGAAAAAATCATCAAAGTATTTGTGAACCCATTGATTGGTTTAACTGATGCTGATGCAACAAAATTGGCGCAAGGTATTGGCGTACCTGAGGCATCACAAGCGATGGCAAAGGAAGCTTTGCAAAACTTGTACAAAGTGTATATGGACACTGATGCATCATTGGTTGAAATCAACCCATTGATTCTTGAAGGTAACGGCAAAATCAAGGCTTTGGACGCTAAGTTCAACTTTGATTCAAACGCATTGTTCCGTCACCCAGAAATCGTTGCATACCGCGACTTGGATGAAGAAGATCCAGCTGAAGTTGAAGCTTCTAAATTTGATTTGGCCTACATCTCACTAGACGGCAACATTGGTTGCTTGGTGAACGGTGCTGGTTTAGCGATGGCAACAATGGACACAATTAAGTTGTTTGGTGGTGAGCCAGCAAACTTCTTGGACGTTGGTGGTGGCGCAACTGCTGAAAAAGTAACAGAAGCATTCAAGATCATGTTGAAGAACAAAGATGTGAAAGCTATTTTGGTGAACATTTTCGGCGGCATCATGAAGTGTGACGTGATTGCGGACGGCGTGATCACAGCATGTAAAGCGGTGAACTTGAACGTGCCTTTGGTGGTTCGCATGAAGGGCACTAACGAAGATCTTGGCAAGAAGATGTTGGCTGAGTCTGGTCTACCAATCATCAGCGCAGACACGATGGCTGAAGCAGCAACTAAAGCTGTTGCAGCGGTTAAATAAGCCCCCGGCCACGAAAGGAATTTAAATGTCTATTCTTATTAATAAAAACACACGAGTCATTACTCAAGGTATCACTGGTAAAACAGGTCAGTTCCACACTGAAAAGTGTCAAGAGTACGCAAACGGCAAAGAATGCTTTGTTGCTGGCGTGAACCCTAAAAAAGCTGGTGAGAAAATTTTCAACATTCCTATTTATGCATCAGTGAAAGAAGCTGCTGCAGAAACAGGTGCCACTGTTTCAGTGATTTATGTTCCACCAGCTGGCGCAGCTGCTGCTATCTGGGAAGCTGTTGAAGCAGACCTAGATTTGGCTATCTGTATCACAGAAGGTATTCCAGTCCGCGACATGTTAGAAGTTCGCAACAGAATGGCTGCTAAAGAAGCCAAGGGCGGCAAAAAGACTTTGTTGTTGGGACCAAACTGCCCAGGCTTGATCACTCCTGAAGAAATCAAGATTGGCATCATGCCAGGACATATTCACCGCAAGGGTCGAATTGGTGTTGTGAGCCGCTCAGGTACTTTGACTTATGAAGCTGTTGCACAGTTAACAGAAATTGGTCTTGGCCAATCTTCAGCAGTTGGTATCGGTGGTGACCCAATCAACGGTCTTAAGCACATTGATGTTATGAAAGCCTTTAATGATGATCCAGATACTGATGCAGTGATCATGATTGGTGAAATTGGTGGTCCTGATGAAGCTGAAGCAGCTCGTTGGTGCAAAGCGAACATGAAGAAGCCAGTGGTAGGTTTCATTGCCGGTGTTACTGCTCCTGCAGGTAAGCGCATGGGCCATGCTGGTGCCTTGATTTCTGGTGGTGCTGATACAGCTGATGCTAAGTTGGCCATCATGGAAGAGTGCGGTTTCACAGTGACACGCAATCCATCAGAAATGGGCAAGTTACTCAAGGCATTGCT
>CALMBU010000169.1 GCA_937863045.1 uncultured Polynucleobacter sp.
CACGCGTTGGTCTTGATTACGGTATTCCGATTGCCAACGGTGTTCTTACTTGTGAAACAGATGCACAAGCTCAAGCACGTGTTCTTGAAAAAGGTCGTGACTGTGCGCGCACTGCTGTTGAAATGGCCAATCTCTCGATTGGTTTGACACCAGATGATGAAGTTGAAGAAGATTGATCAACATCTAAGAAAATAATATTCAAGAAAGCCATTTGGCAGCTTATGAACTTTGATCCTCAACAACTCAATAAACCAATTTCGTCTGTGACGGTGAAGCGCTCTTTGACGCCACGTCGTCGCGCGCGTGAATACGCTCTACAAGGTGTTTATCAATGGTTGGTGATCAAAGCAGCTGGTGGTTTTGCAGACTACGCCACCATTGCCAAGCAACTGGGTGAAGATCCTGGTTTTAAGAAAGCACAAAAAGAATTATTTGATCATCTGTTCTCTGGGGTCGTGAACCACTACGACACCCTTGAGAATCACATCAAACAGCACATCGATCGCCCCATGGAAGAGTTATCTCCTGTTGAATATGGCGCCCTGCTCATCGCTGCATTTGAATTAGCTCAAGATATCAGCGTGCCATTCAAAGTAGCGATCAATGAAGCTGTGGAGCTTGCTAAAGTATTTGGTGGCACGGATGGCCACAAGTATGTGAATGGTGTTCTAGATAAGTTGGCTCAACAACTTAGACCCCATGAGATGCCACGCTAGCACTTAGCTCTGATTTAAACCTGGATTGAGCCTTGGTCTAAAACTTAATAAAGACTTGGTCCTAAGCTAGCAACTCTCAAAGCTGCAGCCTGTCTTAAACGATCTCTTTCAGCCAGTACCTTTGCACCATAGCCACCATCATTGATAAAGATCGATGAGGCGCCAACGTATAAGCGCA
The DNA here is from genome assembly GCA_937863045.1 of uncultured Polynucleobacter sp. GTDB lineage: Bacteria > Pseudomonadota > Gammaproteobacteria > Burkholderiales > Burkholderiaceae > Polynucleobacter. The sequence continues at coordinate 895 of CALMBU010000169.1, forward strand.
ATCCTGCGTGTAAGGATCCGCCCTTGGCGATGTATTCACGAAGAATCAAAGAGCCTACACGCATATTGGCATCTGGATCTAAAGCGGCTTCATGTCCACCAAAAAGCTGGAACTTTTCTACGTGAACGCGGGTCATGACCTGCATCAAGCCCTGGGCACCCTTTTTACTCTCAGCCAAAGGGTTAAAACTTGACTCTACAGCAGTAACAGCCAAGATGAGGGTTGGGTCCAAACCCACCTCACGACTCACGACCATGGCCTTATCAACGAAATCCAAGCTGGCTGAGTGGGCAATCTTGTATTTGTTCGCTATATAAGCAGCAACAGCCTGACGCTCGGCGCCAGACTTAAGGATCTTTGGATCAACTGCGTCTGTATCCACCAAGCTTGTTGGAATCTTGGCAGCTTGAGGCGCCACAGAAGGAACGGTCTCAAAACCGTTCTCGAATAACTTGTAAGCCTCTGCTGGAATCAGCCAAGAAGCCAATTCAACACGCAAGGGTTGGTTCATCCACATGGCCAATACCACGAAGGAAGCCAGAACGCCCAGGGAGCTCATCACCCCCTTCATCTTAGCTTTGGCAATAGACAACAGGTCAGCCGGCGCAGAGCTGGCTCTGTCCTGTATGCCTGTGATAACCATCTTCAAAGTATTTGTGTTCATATCAACCTTCTTTAAAAGTGTTCTGTTCACTGATTCAAAGTAAAGCGTCAAGCCAAAGCTTTGAAATTTGTGCACCGCAACATCTCTTTCAGTTGATGCATAGTAGGAAAGGTTATATACACTGTCAAGCATATAGAAAATTATTTACACTATTTTTAGTTATTAAAAGACTGTATAAAGCATCATACCCCCTGTGGATAAGGTGGGTGAGCCATTGACGGATAAGGGTAAATTTTAGGTTAGTAAGCACTAATTTTATATTCTGAAAAAACTATATTTAGTGGTTTTTTTTGAATAAAAACCATAGATTGATTCAAGAATCATGAAACATTAGGGTTTTAACTTATCTTTAGATTATCTTTAAAGGGTCACTTTCAGCGGAGACGCGTCTTATCAAATACGCGCGTCTTGATGAAGCAATGATTCAGCAGATGAAGAAGGACTCAATAACTTAAGGCAAAATCTCAAGCTATGACAAACGAACTCTTTGAAGTAAGCAACCCAGCCAACCAACAAATCATTGCTCAGGTCCCAAATATGACCCCAGCAGATGCTTTGGTTGCAGTTGATAAGGCCCATGCGGCATTACCTGCCTGGAAAGCCAGGACTGGCAAAGACAGAGCTCAGCTATTAAAGCGCTGGTTTGAACTCATGAACCGCGATGCGGACCGTTTGGCTCGCTTGATGACTGAAGAGCAAGGCAAAGCATTGATGGAAGCGAAGGGTGAAGTCACCTACGCTGCTTCTTTCATTGAATGGTTTGCCGAAGAGGCTAAGCGCGTGATGGGGGCGATTCCTGCGAGCCCTTGGTCTGATAAACGTATGTTGGTCTTAAAGCAAGCCATCGGGGTGTGTGTTTCTATCACCCCCTGGAACTTCCCCTTGGCCATGATCACCCGCAAAGTGGCCCCTGCGATTGCTGCTGGCTGCACGATTGTCATCAAACCTGCTGAGCAAACACCTTTATCAGCCCTAGCGTTGGCTGAACTGGCCAAAGAGGCCGGAATCCCGGACGGTGTGATCAATATCGTGACGGCAGATGCCAAGAACTCGATTGAGATTGGCAAAGTACTTTGTGACTCTCCCTTGGTTCGCCACCTATCCTTCACAGGCTCAACTCCGGTGGGCAGAATTCTGATGGAGCAATGTGCCCCTACTATTAAGAAGGTGGCACTTGAGCTTGGGGGTCATGCTCCCTTCATCGTTTTTGAAGATGCTGATTTAGACGCTGCTGTCAGTGGCGCGATGCAATCCAAATACCGCAATGCCGGTCAAACCTGTGTTTGCACCAATCGCTTTTATGTTCACGAGAGCTTGCATGATGCTTTTGTTGAGAAACTCTCTCAAGCCAGCAAGCGCCTGGTCATTGGCCCAGGATTGGACAAAGGTGTTCAATTGGGTCCTTTGATTGATCAGCAAGCCATTGATAAAGTTGAACAACATGTTCAAGATGCTCTTGGCAAAGGCGCCCGCCTCATGACTGGCGGTAAGCGCCACGCTTTAGGGGGCACCTTTTACGAACCGACTGTTTTAGCGGGTGTTAAAAAAGGAATGTTGATCACTGAAGAAGAAACTTTTGGCCCGGTAGCTGCAGTGATTCCATTCACATCTGAATCAGAAGTGATTCAGATGGCCAATGACAGTGAGTATGGCCTGGCCTCCTATTTCTATAGCAAAGACATCAGCCGCATTTGGAGGGTCGCTGAGGCTTTGGAGTTCGGGATGGTGGGCGTTAACACTGGCACGATCTCAAATGAAGTGGCACCTTTTGGAGGCGTCAAACAATCAGGCCTCGGTAGAGAAGGTAGTGTCTGGGGAATGGATGAGTATTTAGAGATGAAGTATGTTTGCTTAGGGCTATAGCATTAAACGAATTAAGCTTTTTTAAACACCAAATCCCACACCCCATGCCCAAGACGAATGCCTCGGTTCTCAAACTTGGTCACTGGGCGATAGCTCGGACGATCTGCATACCCGCCTGGCAAGCTACCCGCATTCACCAAAGACGGCTCAGCAGATAAAACTTCCATCATTTGCTCGGCATATTCTTGCCAATCAGTTGCCAAGTGCCAATAGCCACCTGGTTTAATTCTGCTACTTAATAGTGATACGAATTCTGGCTGAATCAAGCGTCGTTTGTTGTGGCGTTTTTTGTGCCAAGGGTCTGGAAAGTAAACATGCACCCCATCTAAAAAAGATTCTGGGATCATATTTTCAATAACTTCAACTGCATCATGGCGCATAAGTCTTAAATTAGTGAGTCCTTGCTCACCTATTAACTTAAGTAATGCGCCCACCCCTGGCTCATGAACCTCTATGGCGAGAAAATCATCAGCAGGTCTTGCAGCAGCGATCTTCGCTGTGGTCTCACCCATGCCAAAACCTATTTCAAGTATTTTTGGTCGAGGCATTTGAGTTGATGCTGCACCTTGAACACAATCAGATTGAAAGCTTTTATCCCAATCAATCGTTTGACCAGTGAAAGGCAATAAAAATTGAGGGCCTAAAGTTTCAATCGCTCGCGCTTGACCAGCAGTCAAACGTCCTGTGCGCAAAACAAAAGACTTAATGCGGTGCAAGTAATGCTCAGAATCTTCAGGCAACTCTTGTTTGGCTTGCTCAAAAGATTTATTTAATCTTGGCGATGCGGAATTTTTTTCTGACATGACTGATATTTTATATCTGTGCAGCCATCTCAAGAACTATCACCCTCAAACAAATCAAACAACTAGCAAAGATTCTCAGTGCTCACCCTGTTCACCATAGAGCTAATGATTTATACTTATGACAATTATTAGAGATTTGTCATATTTTGTTTAAAAAGAAAAAGCCGCGCACTGAAGGAATGGAAAGCTTTGATACCTTGGTAGGTAAGAGCTCAGTCATCCATGGTCGGATGACCGTTCATGACAGCTTGCGCATTGATGGCAAAGTATTTGGCAACTTAGAGCCAGCCGATAAATACCCCTGCTCGATTGCTGTCGGTCCCAGCGGAGTTGTCACGGGGAACATTCACTGTAATAAAGCTTATATTGCCGGGAAAGTGCTTGGTAATATTTTTGCCAAAGAACTCATTGTGCTGTCTGATTGTGCAGTGGTTCATGGTGACATCAGCGCTGAAGCCTTCACCATTGCCACTGGCGCGGTGATTGAAGGCACGATGTTGCAAGCCAACCGTAAAGTCAGAAATCCACAATCAACTCAGCTTAGATCAAATATAAAAGCTTGATCATTGTGACCACTGCACGACCCCTGTCCAAGCAGTCAATAAAACCAAAACTCCAAAAATAATTCTATACCAAGCAAAGACTCTGAAGTCATGGCTTGCCACATAACGTATCAGCCAACGAATACACACAAACGCAGATACAAAAGAGACTGCGAAACCAATTCCTAAAACAGGTCCGAAGGTGCTCCAAGAGGTATCCCCTAGAACATGACGTAACTTAATGAGTTCATAAAGAGTGGCGCCGGCAATCACGGGAATGGCTAAGAAGAAAGAAAACTCAGTAGCAACTTTTCTTGGCAAACCAAACAACATGCCACCAATGATCGTTGCACCAGAGCGAGAAGTTCCTGGAATCAAAGCGGCACACTGCGCCAAACCAATTTTCAGAGCATCGCGCCAATTGAGATCATCCACGCTATCAATGTCTCGCGAAATCAATACACCGTTAACTACTTCAGTCTCTGACTTCTTTTGACGGGCCTCAGCCCAAAAAATAATGAAGCCACCAACAATAAGAGCTGTGGCCACAGGAATCGGAGAAAACAAAGCACTTTTAATGTAACTACCAAACAACAAAGCCAAGACAATGGCTGGAATCGTGGCAATGATGACGTTCACCGCAAAGCGCTGTGATACTTTTCTTGAGGTAATACCGGCGACCACGCTGATGAGTTTTTGACGGTACTCCCAACACACGGCCAAAATGGCACCAAACTGAATGATGACATTAAAGGCCTTGCTTTTTTCGTCATTGAAATC
>CALMBU010000170.1 GCA_937863045.1 uncultured Polynucleobacter sp.
CGAGATTTCTGCCTGTCTCGTGGGCTCGGAGATGTGTATAAGAGACAGCTGTGGTTTTCTTTGGCACAGTGATGAAGCGCAAAACAAAGCATATTTATGTGTCTAACTGGTTCTTTGGCGCATACATCTTAACGATTGCGATGTTGCACATTTTCAATAACTTGGAGATGCCTGCGAGTTTGTTCAAGTCTTATTCTGCTTACTCAGGCGCGCAAGATGCGATGGTTCAGTGGTGGTATGGTCATAATGCAGTTGGCTTCTTCTTGACAACTAGTTTCTTGGGCATGATGTATTACTTCATTCCTAAGCAGGCAGAGCGTCCAATCTATTCATATCGTTTATCAATTGTTCACTTCTGGGCATTGAACTTCACATACATGTGGGCAGGCCCTCATCATCTACAGCACACAGCCTTGCCTGACTGGACTCAATCTTTAGGTATGGTGTTCTCATTGATTTTGTTGGCGCCATCATGGGGCGGCATGATCAACGGCATCATGACTTTGTCTGGCGCGTGGCATAAGTTGCGCAGCGATCCAATCTTGAAGTTCTTGATCACCGCTTTGTCTTTCTACGGTATGTCTACGTTCGAAGGATCAATGATGTCTATCAAGACAGTCAATAGCTTGTCACACTACACAGACTGGACCATTGGTCACGTGCACTCTGGTGCATTGGGTTGGGTAGCGATGATCACGATCGGTTCAATGTATTACTTGATTCCACGTTTGGTGGGTCAAAAAGAAATGCACAGTACCAAGTTAATTGAATTGCATTTCTGGATTTCTACCATTGGCGTGGTTCTTTACATCGCTGCTATGTGGATCGCTGGTGTGATGCAAGGTTTGATGTGGAGAGCCTTCCAACCAGACGGTACCTTGACTTACAGCTTTGTTGAGTCAGTTAAGGCGACCTACCCGTTCTATGCGATTCGTTTATTGGGTGGTGTGTGTTTCTTGTCAGGCATGTTTGTGATGGCCTATAACGTTTTGAAAACAGTTCAAAACAAGAAATTTGTCGATGCGCCAATTCCAACAACTAACTTGGCAGCCGCCCACTAAGTCAAAGGAGAGATCACTATGTCTGATAATAAAAAATTCTTCTCTCACAACACGCTAGAAACCAATGCGGGTTGGTTGATTGTGATGACGGTGGTGGTGGTTGCCATTGCTGGTTTGGTACAGATCGTGCCATTGTTTTTCCAGCACTCAACGACCAAACCTGCTGAAGGCGTGACGCCTTATTCTGCACTTCGCTTAGCGGGTCGCGATGTGTATCAAAGAGAAGGTTGTGTTGGTTGCCATTCACAACACATTCGTACTTTGCGTTCAGAAACTGAGCGCTATGGTCCTTACTCTATTGCTGGTGAATCTGTGTTTGATCGCCCATTCTTGTGGGGTTCAAAGAGAACTGGTCCTGATTTAGCTCGTGTGGGCGGGCGCTATTCTGATGATTGGCACCGCATTCACTTGCGCAATCCTCGTGATGTTGTCCCTGAATCTAATATGCCTGGATATCCATGGTTGGCAAAAGCGCCCGCCAGTAATGTGGGTGATATCTCTGCGCACATGAGAGCCATGAGCCGGTTAGGTGTTCCTTATACGGAAGAAGAAATTACTAATGGGCCAAAAGAGCTTGAAGGCAAGACTGAAGAAGATGCATTAATTGCTTACTTGCAAGGTTTAGGAACTAATCGCCGTGCGGTTGATCCTGTGAAAACAACAGCAACTCAGTAATTTCAAATAAGAGATAGCAATGGAAAATATCGTGCCGTATCTATCAGCAACATCAACCGTCTTGGGTTTGGTGTTTTTTGTGGGCATCGTTTGGTGGGCGTGGTCTGCTAATCGACGTTCTGCAAACGATGAATCAGCACGGTTACCGTTTGATCTCCCAGATGAATATAAGAAAGATGATAAGAAGGATCAATCATGAGTGATTTTTTCAGTAGTGGATGGGGTATTTATATTGCGCTTGTAACCGGCGTGGGCATCATATGGTGTCTGTATTTGTTGTTTTCTCAGCGTAAAACAAATGTGACTTATGAGGCTGATGGTTCTGTGGCTGACACAGGGCATGTGTGGGATGGTGATTTACGTGAATTGAACAATCCTCTACCACGTTGGTGGATGTGGATGTTCGTGTTGTCATGTGTGTTTGCAATTGTGTACTTGGTTTTATACCCAGGCATGGGTACTTATGAGGGTGTTTTGGGTTACACAACACGTTCTGCTCATGATTCATCGGTTGTTCAAGCAAACCAACAGTTGAAGCCTGTCTATGCAAAATACATGGAGATGGATGCAAAACAAGTTGCTGCTGATCCTGCTGCTCGAGAAATGGGTCAACGTTTGTATCTGAACTATTGCGCTCAATGCCATGGCTCTGATGCCGGCGGCTCTAAAGGGTTTCCTAATTTGGCAGATACTGATTGGTTATATGGTGGGGATATTCAAGACATCAAACAAACATTGATTGCGGGTCGTTCTGGTGTGATGCCTGCTTTTGCTCATCTCGCAAGTGCTCAAGTATCTGATGTTGCAAACTATGTTCGCAACTTATCGGGCTTAGCCGCTGATCAAATCAAAGTAGGTCGTGGCGCAGAAGTTTACAAATCAAATTGTGCCGCTTGTCATGGTGCGGAAGGTAAGGGCATGGCCGCCATGGGTGCGCCTAACTTGACCGATAAGGTTTGGTTGTATGGTGGCTCAGAAGCAGCCATCATTGAAACAGTATTAAAAGGTCGCAACGGCATGATGCCAGCCCATGAAACAATTTTGACTCCTGAAAAAATTCATTTGTTAACGGCTTATGTTTGGGGCTTATCCAACGTTAAAGAAAAAACAAGTAAATAATGTCCAATGACTTTCTAGCAGATGAGAGCGGCTCACAAAATACAGTTGAGTTATCTCTCTACGAGGTAAGACGCAAAATATACCCCCGCTCAGTGAGTGGGGTTTTTGCCAAGTGGCGTGTGATTTTAATTTTCGCCACTCAGATTTTGTTCTATGGCTTACCTTGGTTGCAATGGAACGATCGTCAAGCTGTTCTCTTTGATTTAGTGTCCCGTAAGTTTTATATCTTCGGCTTGGTTCTTTGGCCGCAAGACATTATTTATCTGACTCTTTTGCTGATACTGTCAGCTTTAGCACTTTTCTTATTCACAGCAGTTGCCGGACGCTTGTTCTGTGGATACGCTTGCCCACAAACTGTTTACACAGAAATATTCATGTGGATCGAGCGCAAGGTTGAGGGGGATCGTTTTGCGCGCATTCGTTTGGATGGCGAAGAGTGGCCTTGGAATTTCCGTAAGTGGCGCTTGAAACTCACCAAACATGCTTTGTGGATTTTGATTGCACTGTGGACCGGATTCACTTTTGTTGGCTACTTCACACCTATTCAAGTGTTAAGTGCTGAACTGATTGCATTTACCTTAGGCCCTTGGCAAGCATTCTGGTTAATCTTCTATAGCTTTGCCACTTGGGGTAATGCTGGCTTTATGCGTGAGCAAGTATGTAAGTACATGTGCCCGTATGCACGTTTCCAAAGCGTGATGGTCGATAAAGACACATTTGTTGTTACTTATGACAAAACTCGTGGGGATCCACGCGGTAGTCGAGCAAAGGCAGCTAACCACAAAGAACTCGGTTTGGGCGATTGCGTGGATTGCAGTATCTGTGTTCAGGTATGTCCAACAGGCATTGATATCCGTGATGGCTTGCAATACATGTGTATTGGCTGTGGTGCTTGCATTGATGCTTGCGATCAAGTCATGGACAAGGTTGGTTACGACAAAGGCCTGATTCGTTATACGTCTGAACGAGCGATGCTTGAGCAAATGGATAACAAGAAGGCGCGACATTATATTTTTAGGCCGCGTGTTTTGGTTTATATCGGGATCATGTCTGTTTTGTTGATAGCATTTGCCAGCTCTGTGTTCTTGCGCAACCCTTTACGGGTGGATGTGATGCGGGATCGTGGTGCTTTGGCTCGAGAAGTTGAAGGCACCATGATCGAAAACGTTTATCGCCTACAAATCATGAACTCTTCTGAAAGCCCAATGAAAGTCAACATTGTTGCTACCGGTTTACCAGGCATGCACATCTTGAGTTCTCAGGGTAAAGAGATCAGCGAACTTATTGTGAACCCATCAAGCAATCTATTGATACCAGTGAAAGTCAGGGTGGCGATTGATGATGTTAAGACAGGTACGCATCCCATTAGTTTTGACATCGAAGCAACTGAGAGTGGACCTAATGCCTCTAGTACTTTAAGAGTTCGTGATGAGAAATCTAGTTTTATTGTGCCAAGATAAATGTAAGATTGAAAGCTAAAAGCCGCAGTTGGAAAAGGAGACTTAAATGTCAAAAGAACAAGATACAAAACCATGGTGGAAGCAACTATGGCCATGGTTGATCATCAGTGGTCCAGCCATTGGAGCGATTGGCGCTGCGATTACTATTTGGTTTGCATTCACCCAAGACGTTGATCAAACGATCCGCGAAGGTGTTGTTAAACAAGGTTTAAAAATTGAGCAGGTGACCAAATGAAGTGTCGTATATGGATGTGGGTTTTGTGGCCATCTTTCTTAGTGGGCGGTATTGCTGAGGGAATATTTTTCACTTTGGTGCAGCCTGAAGATTTGGTTTTTTTAGATCAACCAATTCATGCCTCTAAAGAAGCAATCTACACGGTTGGATTTTTTGCTTTTTGGTTGTTATGTGCTCTCTCTAGTGCGCTCACTATTTACATCTTGCCGGGATCAGTGTGTGATCTCAATGAAAAAGCGGATGGTGCTTTACTTTAAGAGAAGTGGAGTATTCATCTCATCCAATAAAAAAGCAGCCTGAAGCTGCTTTTTTATTGTGTGTTGTAAATGAATTAGGTATTAGGCGCTAGGAGCGCAATGTATGGCTCTTGATTTACCAGCCAATTCTAGTAAACCATCCATATCGATTAATTTGATGTGGCGTTGTTTGATTTGAATGAGGCCTGATTCGGTGAAGCGTGAGAATAATCGACTGACAGTTTCTAATTGAATGCCTAAATAGCTACCAATCTCTTCGCGGCTCATGCGCAAGTGGTATTCACTTGGTGAATAACCTCTGGCTGAAAGGCGATCTGAGAAGTTTAATAAGAAGCTGGCTAAACGCTCTTCAGCGCGAAGACTTCCTAAAGATAGTAAATGGCGTTGATCTTGAGTTAACTCTTTACTTAAGATGCGATGAAATTGATGCTGTAAAGATGGAATTTGTCTTGCCAAGGTTTCAAACTCGCTGAATTTAACAACGCACGCCTCACTATCTTCTAGGGCGACCGCATTTGATTGGTATTGATTGTTGCCAATGCCATCTAAGCCCAGCATTTCGCCTGGAAGATGAAAGCCTGTGATTTGTTCTCGACCATCTGGAAGTGCGTATTCAGTCTTGAGGGTGCCAAACTTGATCCCATACACGGCCGTCAAAGTATCACCCTGACGATAAAGGGCATCCCCCTTTTTTAAACGTACACGCTCAGTGACCAAGGAGTCAATTTTGCTGAT
>CALMBU010000171.1 GCA_937863045.1 uncultured Polynucleobacter sp.
ATCTGCTGGCACCTTCTTTTTATAAACTGGATCTCCCACCAAAGGATTGCCCAGGGATTCCAAATGCACCCTGATTTGATGAGTTCTGCCTGTTTCTAAGCGACACATCACCAAAGATGCTTTGGTTTTGCCAAATTCTTGAGTGTTTAGATTTTTGACATGGGTCACTGCAGGCTTGCTGGCTGAACCAGTGAGCAAGGCCATCTTGAGTCTGTCTCGGGGGTCGCGACCAATGGAGGCGTGCACGGTTTGAGATCTCACCTCACCCCAAGCAAAAACCAAGTAGCGACGAATCACCTGGCGAGACTGCAACTGTCTGACCAGATCCGTTTGAGCTTCCAAGGTCTTGGCGACCATCAATAAGCCAGAGGTGTCTTTGTCTAAACGATGCACAATGCCCGCCCTTGGCACTCCGGCAATCGATGGGTAGCGATAGAGTAAGGCGTTCAATAAGGTGCCCGACCAATTACCAGCCGCAGGATGAACCACCAAGCCTGCCGGCTTATGGATCACCAGTAGCTCAGAGTCTTCATAAATGATGTCTAAAGGCAAATCCTCAGGCAAGTAGGCCTGTTCCTCAGCGCTGGCTTGAGGAATCACTGTGATTTGATCGCCCGCCTTGGCTGAATATCTGATTTTGAGGGTTTCACCGCCAATTGTGACAAAACCATCTTCAATCCAAGTTTGTAGTCGATTGCGAGAATGTTGAGGTATTAATTGGGCCAAAACCTTATCCAAGCGCTCTCCTGCCAAACTATCTGGCACAACAACTGCAATAAAGTCTTCCTCATCGATATAATCGGAAGTATTGTTCTCAGGAGAATCTGGTAATGCCAAAATTGGATGCCTTTCCATCTATTAATATCGCTAGTTTAAGTCGCATTGGCCAAAGACTTGCGACTTCTATGGCCAGTATTTGTATCCTGGGCTCTGCCGCCCTATTAAGTGGTTGCGCAGGAGACGCCAACGATGAAACAGCCGGTTGGTCTCAAAACAAGCTTTTCGTTGAAGCGAAAGATGCCATGGAAGGTGGCGACAATGCCAAGTGCGTGAAGTATTTTGAAAGACTTGAAGCTCGCTTTCCATTTGGTCCTTATGCTCAGCAATCTCAAATCAACGTGGCTTACTGCCATTGGAAAGATGGTGATTTAGCTCAAGCCATCACCGCTGTTGATCGCTTTTTGCAGTTACACCCAGGTCACTCAAGTGTTGATTACGCTTATTACTTAAAAGGTTTGATCACCTTTAATGACAATATGGGCTTTTTAGGCAGAATCACTGGTCAAGATTTGAGTGAACGTGATCCACGTGCAGCCCGTGATGCTTTTGAAGCTTTCAAAATTTTGACCACTCGGTTCCCAGATAGCAAGTACACGCCGGATGCTTTAGATCGCATGCGCTATATCGTGAACTCATTGGCTGAGAGTGATGTGGGTACTGCTCGCTACTACTACCGTCGTGGCGCCTACCTAGCAGCCATCAATCGTGCACAACGCGCCATCACTGATTACGACCGTGCTCCAGCGACTGAAGAAGCTGTGTACATCCTTCACAAATCTTATGAAGCATTGAACATGAAAGATTTGAGTAATGATGCTTTGCGCGTTTTAAAGCTGAACTTCCCTGACAGTCAAATCTTGGTGACTGGCAAGCGTACTGGCGCTGATGAAAACAAACCGTCTTGGTGGCAAATCTGGCGCAAGTAATTGGAGTCATTGGCTGATGAGTATCAGCCAATGAGATTCTGGAGTTCGCTGTCCTTACTGACTTATTGACGTCGAACTCTAGGAGCAACAGCGCACAAAAGCTCATATCCAATCGTGCCTG
>CALMBU010000172.1 GCA_937863045.1 uncultured Polynucleobacter sp.
GGTCGTCACGATGTGATGTTGTTCTCTGATGCTGGTAAAGCAGTTCGTTTTGATGAGAACGATGTGCGACCAATGGGCCGAACAGCTCGTGGTGTTCGCGGTATGAACCTGGACTCTACTCATGAAGTGATCGCCATGTTGGTGGCGCCTGCTGAAGTAGAAGGTCAAACAAACGCTGTTGATGAAAATGGCGCACCATTGGCAGGCAGTGTTCTAACTGCCACTGCCAACGGTTACGGTAAGCGTACCCCAATCGCTGAGTACACACGACATGGTCGCGGTACCAAAGGCATGATTGCGATCCAAACAAGTGAGCGTAACGGTAAAGTAGTTGCTGCTGTTTTGGTGTCGGAGCAAGATCAAATCATGTTGATCACAACCGGTGGTGTGTTGGTTCGTACCCGTGTTGCTGAGATTCGTGAAATGGGTCGTGCTACTCAAGGTGTGACATTGATCAACGTCGATGAAGGCACTCAGTTATCTGGCTTGCAGCGCATTGCTGAAAGCGATGACGACGAGGGTGATGACGGCGATGAATTAGCTGATGGAACAGTGGACGGCGCTGCAACTCAAGGAGAAGAGGGCGGGGAGCCGGAGAATGTTTGACCGCCGCGTTTTTAACTTCGCACCAGGGCCAGCAACGCTTCCTGAAGAAGTTTTAAAACAGGCCGCTGATGAAATGCTCAACTGGAATGGTTTGGGCATGGGTGTGATGGAAGTCAGTCATCGTGGTAAGCCATTCATGGCTTGTTACGAAGAGACTTTGTCAGATCTTCGTGAATTAATGAACATCCCTGATAACTACACCGTATTGTTTTTACAAGGCGGTGCTATCGGTGAAAACGCAGCGATTCCAATGAACTTGATGCCATTGGCCAAAAATGGCCCTAAGGCAGATTTTATTGTGACCGGTATTTGGACAGAAAAATCTGTCAAAGAGGCCGCTAAATATGGTCAAGCCCACGTTGCTGCCTCTAGTGCCAACACAGGCTTTACAAGCATCCCTGATCAAAAAGATTGGCAGCTATCAGATGATGCTGCCTATGTGCACATTTGTTCTAACGAAACCGTTGGTGGCGTGGAGTTTCAACACGTACCTAAAGTAAGTAAGCCATTGGTGGCCGATGTTTCGAGCAATATTTTGTCTAGAGTCTTTGATATCAATGATTTTGGTGTTTTGTTTGGCGGTGCCCAAAAAAATATTGGCCCTGCTGGATTGAGTATTGTGATTGTGCGCAAGGATTTATTGGGTCATGCCATGCCGATCACGCCAATGGTGTGGGATTGGGCGAAGCAGGCTGAAAATGATTCAATGCTGAATACACCGCCAACTTACAGTATTTATTTGGCTGGTTTGGTGTTCAAATGGTTAAAACGCCAGGGTGGGGTTGCTGCCATGGAAAAGCAAAATATTGCAAAATCAAATTTGCTCTACAGTACGATTGATTCAAGCAGTTTGTTTGCCTCAAAAGTTGATACAAGCTGCCGCTCGCGCATGAACGTGACTTTTTATCTCAAGGATGAGAAGTTAAATGATGCTTTTTTAGAAGGTGCCGCTAAGCAAGGCTTGATGAACATCAAAGGTCACAAGAGTGTTGGCGGAATGCGCGCCAGTATTTATAACGCTATGCCAATGGCAGGTGTACAAGCATTGGTTGAGTACATGAAGGAGTTTGAACGTGGCTGCTGATGATAAAGACTTAGCCCCCTTGCGCGCTCAGATTGACTCGATTGACCAACAACTTTTAGAGTTGTTGGCAGCTCGCGCCGAAGCTGCGCAAGCCGTTGGCAAAATCAAACATGATGTGAATGCTCCAGTTTTTCGTCCAGAGCGTGAGCGTCAAGTGATCGATGGTTTGATTGCGAAAAATAAAAGCCCTTTAGCCGCTGATGGCATCACCTATATTTGGCGAGAAATCATGTCTGCGTGCCGCGCCCTAGAAGCACCGGTGAGGGTGGCTTATTTAGGACCAGCGGGCACGTTTTCAGAGCAAGCTGCGTTTGCTCAATTTGGACAATCCATCAGCAAAGTTCCTTGCTCAAGTATCGATGAAGTGTTTCGTGCTGTAGATGCTGGGGCAGCTGATTTCGGAGTTGCACCCGTTGAGAATTCATCTGAGGGCGCCGTTTCAAGAACTTTAGATTTATTACTGGACACTGATTTGAAGATCACTGGTGAGGTGGCTTTGGTCATCAAACATCACTTGTTGACCAAATCAGGAACATTGGATGGGGTGACACGTGTGATGGCTCATCCCCAAGCTTTGGCTCAATGTCAGCGTTGGTTATCAAGTAATGTGCCTAAATTAGATCGTCAAGCGATGAGCAGCAATGGTGAGGCCGCCAAACTAGCGTCGCAAGATGGAACAGTTGCTGCCATTGCTGGTGATTCAGCTCAGCAACAGTATGGCTTGCAAGCGGTTCAAAGTCAGATTCAGGATGACCCGCACAACCGCACACGTTTTGTGATCGTGAGCCATGGCTCATGTCAGCCATCAGGCAAAGATCAAACATCGGTGATTCTTTCTGTGAATAACAAACCCGGGGCTGTTCATCAATTATTAGGACCTATGGCAAAGCATGGTGTTTCAATGAACCGCCTTGAGTCACGTCCAGCAAGACGAGGTACCTGGGAGTACTTCTTTTACATCGATATGGATGGTCATGCCAGCGATCCAAAGGTTGCTGCGGCATTGTCTGAGTTACAGACCGAAGCAGCGTTTTTCAAAAACCTAGGGTCATACCCACGCAGTCATTAATTAAGAGAGATTGATCATGGCCAACGACGTTGGACAAAACGCCGAGCAATTGATTGGACTTCAGCACGTAAGAGACATTGCTCCTTATGTTGGTGGTAAGCCCATCAGTGAAGTTGCTCGTGAATTTGGTCTTGATGAAAACAAGATTGTTAAATTGGCCTCCAATGAAAATCCATTGGGCATGCCCGAGTCTGCAAAAAAAGCCATGGCCAAGGCGGCTGAAGATTTAGGTCGTTATCCAGATTCCAACGGCTTTGAATTAAAGAATGCCTTGGCAAAAAAACTCAATGTATCTGTTGATTGGATCACTTTGGGTAATGGCAGTAATGACATCTTGGAGTTGACTGCCAGAGCAGTTGCCCAAGAGGGCGATGAGGTTGTTTTCTCAAAGCATGCCTTTGCTGTTTATCCCTTGGCCACGCAAGCGGTTGGTGCAAAAGCCATTGAAGTTCCTGCCACAGCTGATTTTGGTCATGACTTACCAGCCATGCTCAAAGCCATCACAGATAAAACTCGTTTGGTTTTTGTTGCAAATCCAAATAACCCAACAGGAACATTTTTAAAAGCATCTGAGATTGACGCCTTTTTACAAAAAGTGCCAGGCCATGTGGTGGTCGTGATTGATGAGGCTTATAACGAATTTTTAACGCCAGAACAGCAATACGACGCCATTGCTTGGGTTAGAAAATACCCAAATGTGATTGTTTCAAGAAGCTTTTCAAAGGCATATGGCTTGGCTGGTTTGAGGATTGGCTATGGTATTGCGCAAAACAACATCACTGATTTATTGAATCGCATTCGTCAGCCATTCAATGTCAATAGTTTGGCTCAGGCAGCTGCGATTGCCGCCTTGGCTGATAGTGCTTTTTTAAAGAAATGCTACGACCTCAACTGTGCAGGCTATGCACAGTTGACCAAGGCGTTTGACTCGATGGGTTTGAGATACATCCCATCATCCGGTAACTTTGTTTTAGTGAAGGTGGGTGATGAGCCTAATGCTGGGGCTAAAGTTAATTTAGAGCTTTTAAAAGCTGGCGTGATTGTTCGTCCAGTGGGTAATTACGGTTTGCCTCAATGGTTGCGTATTTCTATTGGTTTGCCTGAAGAGAATCAGGTCTTCATTGATGCGCTTAAGAAAATACTTGGGCGATGACCATGGCCCAAAATACTTCAGCAGCAAAACCTTTGACCTTGGGCATTGTTGGCGTTGGTTTGATTGGCGCATCCATTGGTTTGGCTCACAAGCAAGCTAAAACTTTTGATAAGGTTTTGGGTGTTGGCCGTTCCGAAGCAAATATGAAGGAGGCCATCAAGCTTGGTGCGATTGATCAAGCGGTGAGCCTTGAGCAGTGCGCCAAAGAATCCGATGTGATCGTGGTGTGTGTACCAGTGGCGCAAACTTTTAGCATCTTGCATGCGCTTGAGCCACACCTCAAACAAAATGCATTGATCACTGATGCGGGCAGCACTAAGACCGATGTGATCATGGCAGCTAAAACCGCTTTGGGTGACAAGGTGGCGCAATTTATTCCGGCACATCCGATTGCTGGCGGTGCGCAACATGGAGCGAGTGCTGCCAAAGTAGATTTGTATCAAGGTAAAGAAGTGATCATTTGCCCATTGCAAGAAAACGCACCAGCGGCTGTAGAAGCCATCAATGAATTTTGGTTAGGCACGGGCGCCAACACCCATCGCATGTCTTCTTTGCAGCATGATGCGGTGTTTGCTGCGATTTCACATTTACCTCATGTTTTATCTTTTGCTTTGATGTTGCAGGTAGCCAATGCAGAAGACGCCAATGTCAAATTGGGTCATGCTGGTGCAGGATTTAGAGATTTCACAAGGATTGCCGCCTCTAGTCCTGAGATGTGGCGAGACATCAGTTTGGCGAATAAAACAGCCCTATTAAAAGAGATGGATCAATACCTCAATTTGACCAAGCAACTCAGAGACATGATTGCCAAGGAAGATGGCGATGCTTTATTAAAAGCATTCACGCGCGCCAGTGCTGAACGCCAAAAATGGGAAGGTCGTTGATGAGTTCTGGAGTGATCGAATTTATTGAATTAGGACCATACATCAAAGCTGAAGGAGAAGTTGCTTTACCCGGCTCAAAAAGTATTTCTAATCGGGTATTGCTCTTGTCTGCTCTTGCAAAAGGTAAAACAACACTCAAGGGTTTATTGGACGCTGATGACACGCAAGTGATGCGTGCCGCACTCAAGACTTTGGGTATCAAGATTGATGAGACCGATGATGATTGTGTGGTTCAAGGTTGCGCAGGACGCTTGCCCAATCAAAAAGCAGATTTATTCATGGGAAATGCCGGTACGGCGATTCGACCTTTGACTGCAGCATTAGCTATTCTCGGCGGTGACTATCGTTTACACGGCGTGCCGCGCATGCATGAAAGACCGATTGGTGATTTGGTCGATGGTTTACGAATGGTGGGCGCTCAAGTGGCTTATGAGCAGCAAGAAGGTTATCCGCCATTAAAGATTTCTCAAGGGCAAATACGCACCAATGAATTAATCAAAGTCCGTGGCGACGTTTCTAGCCAGTTCTTAACAGCCTTGTTGATGTCCTTACCACTCGTTGCTAAAAATGAAATTTGTATCGAGGTGATTGGTGAGCTGATCTCAAAGCCTTACATTGATATCACCTTGAAGTTAATGAAACGATTTGGTGTTGATGTGCGCAATGACAACTGGCAGAAATTCTATATTCCAGCCAATGGTGGTCAACCCTACAACAGTCCAGGAACGCTCTACGTTGAAGGTGATGCCTCATCCGCTTCTTATTTCTTGGCGGCGGGCGCTATTTCTCAGGGCCCTGTGAGGGTAACGGGTGTTGGCAGAAACAGTATTCAGGGAGATGTGGCTTTTGCTGAGGCGCTCAATCAAATGGGCGCCAATGTCATGGCCGGCGATGATTGGATTGAAGTCAGGGGAGTTGATACGCCCAGTGGCAAATTACAAGGCATTGAACTCAATTGCCTGGCCATTCCTGATGCTGCAATGACTTTGGCTGTGGCAGCATTATTTGCTGAAGGCTCTACCAAATTGACGGGTATTGCCAGCTGGAAAGTCAAAGAGACCGATCGCATTGCTGCGATGGCCAAAGAGTTAAGAAAAGTGGGTGCGATGGTTGATGCGGGTGATGATTACATTCAAATCACCCCACCAAAAAAATGGCAGTCCCCTCCTGAGGGCATTGACACCTATGATGATCATCGCATGGCGATGTGTTTTTCTTTGTCTGCTCTTGGCCCACTAAGAATCAGGATCAATGATCCTGCTTGTGTGGCTAAAACATTTCCAGAGTATTTCAAAGAATTTTCTCAAATTGCTAAATCAATTTAATTGAGTCCATCATGAAAACCGAACATGACTTTGAATGCGATGTCATCGTTATTGGTGCGGGGGTGATTGGTCTGGCCGTGGCCAGGAAACTCCAACTCGAGGGGCGCGAAGTCATTCTATTAGAAAGAAATGATGCCTTTGGCATGGAAACCAGCTCTAGAAATTCTGAGGTGATTCATGCAGGTATTTATTACCCAGCAGGCTCTTTAAAAGCGCTGCATTGTGTGCAAGGCAAAGAGATGTTGTACGCCTACGCCAAAGAAAGATCGATCCCTCATCAACAAATCGGCAAACTCATTGTGGCAAGTCAAGAAGATGAGTTGGTCAAGTTGGATGGTTACATTCGGGCGGCCCAAGAGAATGGTGTGCATGATCTTCGGCATGTCAGTCAGGCAGAGCTAAAAGAGTTGGAGCCCGAGGTTCATGCATTCGGCGCAGTTTTCTCACCAAGCTCAGGCATCATCGATAGTCACGCTTTGATGTTGTCACTTTTGGGTGATTTTGAAAATGCTGGCGGCAATTTCATCGTTAACTCACCAGTCGTTTCTGGTCGCTCTGTCTCTAATGGCATACAAATTCAATTGGGTGATGCTGATCAAAGTTTGATATTGGCTAAAACGGTCATCAATGCAGCAGGTTTGTATGCCTGCGACGTTGCAAGATCCATTGAAGGGATTCGAGAGTCGGTGATTCCCAAGCCTTACTATGCGATTGGTCATTACTTCACGATGAGTGGCAAGAGCCCATTCAAACATTTGATTTATCCAGTGGCGGGCCATGGTTACTTGGGTGTTCATGTCACTTTGGACATGGCCGGCCAAGTTAGATTTGGACCCGATATCGAATGGATTGATTCTGTTGACTATGCCTTTGATGATTCTCGTCGCCAACGTTTCATCGATGCTGTGGCTCGTTACTACCCTGGAGTGTTGAGTAGAGAAGTAAACCCTTCGTACACCGGAATTCGTCCAAAAATCAGCGGTCCTCAAGATCCATCGGCTGACTTTTTGATTCAAACTGAGGCAGATCATGGTGTACCGGGATTGATTAATTTGCTTGGCATGGAATCACCCGGACTCACTTCTTGCCTATCAATCGCTGATTTTGTGGCTAAATTACAGCATTGATCATTTCACATTAAGAAATATTTATACTTATTAAAAGCCATGAATCGGGCTTTAAAACCAAAAAATCATCAAAAATGACCCAAAAAACCAATACCTTTATCCCTGTGATCGCCATCGATGGGCCTACTGCCTCTGGTAAGGGAACGGTCGCTCAGTTAGTTGCTGAGCGCTTGGGGTATCACTATTTGGACAGCGGTGCACTGTATCGTTTGGTTGGTTTGGCCAGCTTTAAGGCGGGCATTTCAACCGCTTCTGAGCCTGATTTAATCCCCATTGCTGAAAATTTAAATGTTAATTTTCAAGGGGATAGGGTATTTCTTGGGGGTGAGGACGTCACTGATCAAATTCGCCAGGAGGAAATGGGGAAGCGCGCCTCTGAGGTGGCTGTTCATACCGGCGTCAGAAATGCCTTGATTTCAAGACAGCGAGCTTTTCGGCAAAAACCAGGTTTGGTGGCTGATGGCAGGGATATGGCGAGCGTCATTTTTACGGATGCAGGCACCAAAGTCTTTTTAACTGCCAGCGCTGAGGCCAGGGCTGACAGACGCCATAAACAATTGATAGCTAAGGGCTTTTCTGCTAATATTCAAGTCCTTTTGCAGGATTTACGTGAACGGGATGCGCGCGATGCAAATCGCAGCAATTCGCCACTTAAAGCTGTTGAAGGGGCTCATCACCTCGACACCACGTCAATGACGATCGAAGAGGCGGTGAATCAAGTTCTGAAGTGGCATCAAGCTTCTTAATAAAAGTTCGAGACCACCTAAGAAAAACAAGGAGCCAGTCCTTGCCACGCGAGTACTGGTATGTGCAATCTAACCCGTCGAGTCTTTTGACGGCTTTATAGTGAAAACTCATGTCTGAATCTTTTGCAGCTCTATTTGAAGAATCCCTAGCCCGCTCTAATATGAAGGCTGGTCAAGTTATTTCCGCTGAAGTTGTGCGTATTGATCACAACTTCGTGGTGGTAAATGCCGGTTTGAAATCTGAAGCTTTTATCTCTGTTGAGGAATTCCTTAACGATCAAGGTGAAGTTGAAGTTCAACCAGGCGATTTCGTTTCTGTAGCGATTGACGCTCTAGAAAACGGTTACGGCGACACAGTGTTGTCTCGTGACAAAGCGAAGCGTTTAGCTTCTTGGTTGAACCTTGAGAAGGCCTTGGAGCAAGGCGAACTCGTTACTGGCGCTGTAACAGGCAAAGTAAAAGGTGGTTTGACTGTGATGGTGAATGGTATTCGTGCCTTCTTGCCAGGTTCTTTGTTGGATACGCGTCCTATCAAGGACACATCTCCATACGAAGGCAAAACAATGGAATTCAAAGTTATTAAGCTTGATCGCAAGCGTAATAACGTGGTGTTGTCTCGTCGCGCAGTGGTTGAAGCTAGCCAAGGTGAAGAGCGCGCTAAGTTACTTCAAAATCTTAAAGAAGGTACTGTGGTTCAAGGTATCGTTAAGAACATCACTGACTACGGCGCGTTCGTGGATCTTGGTGGTGTTGACGGCTTGTTACACATCACTGACTTGGCATGGCGTCGTGTGCGTCACCCGAGCGAGATGTTGACTGTTGGTCAAGAAGTAACAGCAAAAATCCTTAAGTACGATCAAGATAAAAACCGCGTGTCATTGGGCATCAAGCAGTTGGGCGATGATCCATGGGTAGGTATCGCACGTCGTTACCCACCAAACACACGTTTGTTCGGTAAGGTCACTAATTTGACTGACTATGGTTCATTCGTTGAGATTGAAACTGGTATCGAAGGTTTGGTACACGTTTCTGAAATGGATTGGACAAACAAGAACGTTGCGCCAAGCAAAGTTGTTCAGTTGGGCGTAGAAGTTGAAGTCATGGTTCTTGATATTGATGAAGACAAGCGTCGCATCAGCTTGGGTATGAAGCAATGCAAACCAAATCCATGGGATGAATTTGCTCGTGCACACCAAAAAGGTGAGAAGCTAACTGGCGCGATCAAGTCAATCACTGACTTTGGCGTGTTCATTGGCTTGCCAGGCGGCATCGATGGTCTTGTTCACTTATCAGATTTGTCATGGCAAGAGACTGGCGAAGAAGCTGTTCGCAAGTACAAAAAAGGTGACGAAGTTGAAACAGTTGTTTTGGCTATCGACGTTGAAAAAGAGCGCATCTCATTGGGCATCAAACAGATGTCTGGTGACCCATTCAATAACTACACATCAGCTAGCGACAAAGGCAGCATCGTCGACGGTACTGTGAAGAGTGTTGATGCCAAGGGTGCAGTGATTTTGTTGGCAGACGAAGTTGAAGGCTATTTGCGCGCTTCTGAGATTTCAACAGATCGCGTTGAAGATGCCCGTAACTTGCTAAAAGAAGGTGACGCTGTGAATGCAATGATCATCAATATTGACCGCAAGTCACGCAGTATCAATTTGTCTATCAAAGCTAAAGATAGCGCCGATCAGCAACAGACCATGAGTAAGTTGCAGAACGAAGCTAGTGCAGGTACCACCAACCTTGGTGCCTTGCTAAAAGCCAAGATGGACAATCAAGGTAACTAATAGCTACTTTGGTGTAATGTAACGGAAAATCCCCACTCTTTTTTTAGTGTGGGGATTCTCAAAACCAATAAAAAAGAATATTGTTGAGTTATGGACGATTTAGAACGCAGTGATTCATCCACAATCACCCGATCAGAATTGGTAGAGCGATTGGCTCAGGCATTCCCACAGCTATTGCCGCGGGATGTAGAGTTGGCCGTTAAGACATTGCTCGACACCATGTCACAAGCCTTGGCTGAAGGCAAGCGAATTGAATTGCGTGGCTTTGGCAGCTTTGTGATGCACCACCGTCCACCACGTCAAGGACGAAACCCTAAATCTGGCGAAGCCGTGATGGTCCCTGCTAAGCATGTGCCACACTTTAAGCCGGGCAAAGAGCTGCGTGAGAGGGTTGATTTCCCTAAGAAAGACGACTCTAAAGAATGACCGCTTTTCTGAATGCCGCATTCAGAGCATTGCGGATCATTGGAAGAATCCTTATTTTCATATTTTTAGTATTGCTAGCACTTGGCAATACACATCAAGTAAATTTCCACCTTATTCCAGGCATCAATTGGGACGTCCCATTGATACTGGTCTTGTTCATCGCATTCATAGCGGGCATCTTGCTGACCTTGCTCAGTGGTTTGACGATTCGCCGTTTACAACAAGATCGTAGATAAATCGTGTTGCAGATAGAAACCTGGTGGTTATTCGCCCTTCCAATTGTTTTTGCCTTAGGTTGGGTGGGGGCACGCTGGGACATGCGTTTAGAAAAGCGTGAAAATGAAATTGAGCGCTTGGCTCAGCAAAAATCAACCTTCAAGGGTTTGAATCTTTTGCTCAATGAGGAGCCTGATAAAGCCATTGATGCTCTTGTTCAAATCGCCCAACTGGATCCAGAGACCACTGAATTGCATTTTGCCTTGGGCAGCCTTTTCAGAAGACGTGGTGAAACTGAGCGCGCTATTCGTGTGCATCAGCACTTGGCCAATAGAGATGATTTACCGTCAAGACATCGTGATCACGCTGCGTATGAATTGGGCCGTGACTTTTTAAGGGCTGGCCTATTGGATCGTGCAGAAACTTCTTTGAATCGTGTCAGCCCTCAGAGTAAATTTGGCATTCCTGCCAAAGAAAGTCTTCTTGAGATGTACCAAGTTGAAAAAGACTGGGCCAAAGCGATTGTGGCGTCTCAGGAATTAGAGGCATTACAAAACAAGGGTCGTGAAAAAGAAATTGCTCAGTTTCATTGTGAGTTGGCTGATGAAGCATTGCGCCATAAAGATCTGGCAGCTGCCTCAAAGCATATTGAGTTAGCCATGCAAAGTTCGCCCAATCATCCGCGAGCCATTATTTTGCAGGGTGATTGCTTGGTGGCTCAAAATCAACTCACTCAAGCGATTGAGGTTTGGTCACAGATTGCCAAAAATCATCCAGCGTTCCTCCATTTATTGGCTAATCGTTGGATCAGTGTTCATCAAGTGCTTGGCAAGGTTGAAGAGGGGCTTCAAGTCCTTATTGATACATTGGAGACTCAAGCCGGCGGAGAGCTCCTAGACATTACTTTTAAGCATGTGATGGCTTTGCGAGGTGTGCCTCAGGCTGAAACTTTGATGACAGAAGTCATGCGTCATACACCTAGTTTAAGCGCCATGGCTCTGAGAGCTCAGGCTCGTTTGACCATGGCTGAAGTGGCAAAAGATACCAAAGGGGCTCAAGAGTTCAAGGCATCTCTTGACTTGTTAAAACAAAGAACAAATACCTTGGCCCGCTATACCTGCGGTAATTGTGGATTCAGGGCCAAACGCTTTTATTGGCAGTGCCCGGGTTGTAATCATTGGGAAGCTTATTCTCCAAGGCGCGGTGAAGGATCTGCTCCTTCAGGCCCATCCATGTAAGCCTGCTATATTGGTTCAATATAAATAGCTAAATCATAAAAAAACATCGAAAACATTTAAAAGAAATTAATCGCCATGGACATTCAACTTTCTTCATCAGATATTCAAGCATTTAAAAAGGCTCGCTTATTGATTGTGGGCGATGTCATGTTGGATCGTTATTGGTTTGGTGATACTGAAAGAATTTCTCCAGAAGCTCCTGTGCCGGTAGTTTTAGTGAGCAAAGAGGATGAGCGTTTAGGTGGTGCTGCAAACGTGGCCAGAAATGCCGCAAGTGTGGGTGCGCAAATTTCAATTCTGGGTGTGGTTGGTGACGATGAATCTGGAAAAATTGTAGAGCGCTTACTACAAGAGCAAGGCGTTAAAAGTTATTTGCAACGCGATCCAAGTTTAAAAACCACGGTGAAGTTAAGGGTGGTTGCTCGTCAACAGCAATTGATTCGTTTGGACTTTGAAAAAGCCCCCACCAATGAAGCTTTATTGAATAAATTAGAACAATTCCAATCTTTGTTAAAAGAGGTGGATGCGGTTGTTTTCTCTGATTACGGCAAGGGCGGTTTGACTCATGTCACACAAATGATCGCTGCTGCAAAAGCAGCCGGCAAGTTTGTATTAGTCGACCCCAAAGGGGATGACTACAGTAAATACCAATTAGCCTCGATGATCACTCCTAATCGCGCAGAACTTCGTCAGGTGGTTGGGCGCTGGAAGGATGAGGCAGATTTAACTCAAAAAGCACAAGCGTTGAGAGAAACCTTAAAACTTGATGCTTTGCTTTTGACCAGGTCTGAAGAGGGTATGAG
This sequence comes from uncultured Polynucleobacter sp., assembly GCA_937863045.1. Classification (GTDB taxonomy): domain Bacteria; phylum Pseudomonadota; class Gammaproteobacteria; order Burkholderiales; family Burkholderiaceae; genus Polynucleobacter. Next base: position 12,465 of record CALMBU010000172.1, read on the forward strand.
TTTATTCACTGCCAAAGGCGTAGAACACGTCAAGGCTCAAGCCAGAGAGGTGTTTGATGTCTCGGGTGCGGGCGATACGGTGATTGCCACCATGGCAGTTGCCTTGGCTGCTGGTTGGGCGCCTGGTAAAGCGATGACCTTGGCCAATAAGGCCGGTGGTATCGTGGTGGGTAAATTAGGCACGGCAACTGTTTCATTAGAGGAATTGCAATGACATACATTGTGACTGGCGCAGCAGGATTTATTGGCGCAAATATTGTGCAGGGCTTGAATGCCCGAGGCATTAAAAACATCATTGCTGTTGATGAATTAAAGCCAGCTGATAAATACCGCAATTTGGCTGATTTAGAGGTTGCTGATTATTTAGATAAGTCTGAATTCTTGGCAGCCTTCTCTAAAGGACACTTTGGTAAAGTCACAGCAGTTTTTCATGAGGGCGCCTGTTCGGACACCATGGAAACTGATGGTCAATACATGATGGCGAACAACTACCGTTATTCAATTGATTTATTGGATATTTGCACAGAACACCACATCCCTTTTTTATATGCCTCCTCTGCAGCCACCTATGGTGGTTCTGATGTCTTCAAAGAAGATCGTCAGTATGAGAAGCCACTGAACGTCTATGGCTACTCAAAGTTCTTGTTTGATCAAGTAGTGCGCCAGCGTTTGCAAGATGAGGTCACCACCGCTCAGGTGGTTGGATTCAGATACTTTAACGTTTATGGACCCAGAGAATCACACAAGGGGCGCATGGCCTCAGTAGCCTTTCATCACTACCATCAATTCATGGAAGCCAATTTGGTGAAGTTGTTCGGTGAATATGATGGCTACAAAGAGGGTGAGCAAAAGCGAGACTTTATTTCTGTCGAAGATGTCGTTAAGGTGAATTTGTTTTTCCATGATCACCCTGAAAAAAGCGGCATATTCAATTTGGGCACGGGACGCGCACAACCATTCAATGATGTGGCTAAATCAGTGATCAATTCTTTGAGAAAAATTCATGGGCATGCTGAGTTATCTTTGTCAGATTTGATTGATGAGAGGTTGCTGGAGTACGTGCTTTTCCCAGAGGCTTTGAAGGGCAAGTACCAATCATTCACCCAAGCTGATTTAACAAATTTGCGATCTGCAGGCTATCAAGAAGACTTCCTAACAGTTGAGCAGGGTGTCAGCAAATACATGACATGGCTGTCAGAGAATTCTGATTTTCTTGCACAACCCCTGTAGGCAACAAAAAAACGTCAACCACTCAGCGGTCGACTCGTTAAGAAAAAGCTCCATCAATCGATGGGGCTTTTTTCTTTAAAGGAGTCTGAATGTTTTTAAAAGTATTGCAACCAATCATCAACTTCATCATGGCAGCGTTTGTGGGACTGTTTCTGTTGAGCGGTCATGCCTTTGCTAAGGTTGAAATCAATTCCGCGGACCAAGCAGCATTAGAGTCAGTGCGCGGCTTAGGACCATCTAAAGCCAAGGCGATTTTGCTTGAGCGAAAAAAGAATGGACCTTTCAAAGATTCGACTGATCTTCATACCCGAGTCAAGGGTATTGGAGAGAAAACCGTTGAGCGCTTGATGCAAAACGGTTTAACGATTAACAATAAAACTCTTGCAGGGTCAAGCAAGGAGAAGCCTACAGCTAACACCAAAGAAGCCTCATCTAAAAGATCCGCAGATAAAGAAAAAGAAGGTTCCAAAAAAGCGAAGTCAGAAAAGACCGGCTCAGAAAAAACAGCGAAGCAAAGTAGAAAAGCTAAAGAAGACCCAAAGGAAGGTAAGCAAAATAATCAGAGAGGTAGAGAAGCTTCCTAAGCCTATAAGCTTATAAGTAAATGGCATATGACCTTGTTCAAAATACATTAAGATAGGGGTCATATGTCTACTTCACGCCCAAACTACCCGACCATTGCCCAAACTGTTGGCCACACACCATTGGTGCGTTTACAGCGCATACCTGGAGCAGGTAATGCAGAACGAAATAACGTTATTTTGGGTAAGTTGGAGGGAAATAATCCAGCTGGCTCGGTCAAAGATCGACCAGCATTATCAATGTTCATGCGCGCAGAAGAGCGTGGCGATATCAGGCCTGGCGATACCCTGATTGAAGCAACCAGCGGTAACACTGGGATTGCCTTAGCCATGGTTGCAGCCATCTTGGGTTACAAGATGATTTTGGTGATGCCTGAGAATCAGAGCATAGAACGCCGCCAAAGCATGGCAGCCTATGGCGCTGAATTAATCTTGACTCCAGCCACAGGCGGCATGGAGTACGCCAGAGATTATGCAGAACAATTGCAAAAAGATGGCAAGGGAAAAATCCTTGATCAGTTTGGTAATAAAGACAATCCTAAGGCTCATATTGAATCAACAGGTCCTGAGATTTGGGAAGACACCCAAGGTCAGGTCACGCACTTTATTTCTGCGATGGGCACCACTGGAACAATCACGGGTGTATCTGTCTATCTAAAAGAAAAAAATGCGAATATTCAAATCGTTGGGGCTCAACCAGAGGATGGTTCGCAAATACCTGGTATTCGTAAATGGTCGCCCGAATATATTCCTAAAATTTATGCGGACGCAAAAGTGGATCGCATCGAATACGTCAGTCAGGCTGCGGCAGAGGACATGGCTCGTCGCTTGGCCAGAGAAGAGGGTATTTTTTGCGGCATCTCGGCAGCGGGTGCTTTGGTTGTGGCATTGAGAGTGGCAGAAAGAATTGAAAACGCCACGATCGTGTTCATTGTCTGTGATCGCGGCGACCGCTATCTATCAACCGGTGTTTTTCCAGCTTAACTGAACAGTAACTTAACTAAGCAGTATTTGTTTCAATAATATTGAGCTTATTGGCTGACTGGCTTAGTAGTTTTTTTCACAGTCTTTTTGGTGTTTTTAGGCTTCTTCGTTGCTTTTTTAGCAACATCGCTAGCGGGCCTCACATCATCCAAAGCTTCAGCAAACTCTGCCACCGATTGGGCATAAAAGAAACTGCGGTTGTAATCACAAATGGCTAAGAAGTTGCGCAGACCAATCACATAACGAACATCTGTTCCGCCATTATTGCCAGGGCTTGGCAAGTCAACAATGAGGCTTGGTGTGCTTGCTGGCAGTGAGCTTTGTTTCAGTAAGCCTTGCTTGATCAAGTCACCCAATTGAAGCTTTGCTTTTGGTTCTCCATCAGCTAAACGTGCAGCATTGTCTTGAGCAGTTTGATTGCTTTCAATCTCAAAATAAATGGGTTCATCTTTGACCCAGCCATGGACGACCAAAAAGTTAGCAACACTTGCTATGGCGTCTTCGGGTGAATTCCTCAAATCGATCTTGCCATCTTTATCACCATCAACAGCAAAGCGTCTGATACTGCCTGGCATGAACTGAGGTAAACCGATGGCGCCAGCAAATGAACCAGTTTGATTCAAGCAAGTCTTGAATGGCTTTGCTTGAGAGTTCTCAGTCCAACATAGCAGGATCAAATCTTCGAGCTGGTTCTTAAAGAGAGTTTCTCTGGCAAGCTTATTTGGCGCCTTTGGATAGTCAAATCCAAGGGTGCTGAGAGTATCTCGGACTGAGAAGTTTCCCATGTGGCGGCCGTAGATGGTTTCAACACCAATGATTGACACAATGATTTCTGCTGGGACGCCAGTTTCTTTTTCAGTTTTCTCAATGAAAGAGCGGTGAGTTGCCCAAAACTTTTGACCTGCAGCTAAACGTCTAGGCTCAATAAATCTGCTGCGATAAACCCTCCAGTTTTTTTGAAATCCTGGGGGCGGAGGCATCACCAGTTTTTTAATTGAAGGAAGGGCTTTTGTGTCGTCAAATGCCAGCTTTAAGTCGCTCAAAGGAATTTGATGCTTTTTAGACACCATCTCTAAAAATGTTTGCAAGGAATCTACATTGATTGATTCTTCTTGACTGATAACTTCTGGTGCGGCGATGCTTTTTTGGCTTGGTGCAGATGATTGAGTAGATACGTCACTATTGAGGCTGGCGCACGCTGATAAAAAGATAGCGGCAATACCGCTGATCATTAGTTTTGAAAATCGATTGATGAGTGAAGAGGAATTATTCAAATCGTTAATGTCTTTTGCTCGGTTGACTATGGGCTAATAAATCTTATTAAACCAGCATTTTAGGGCTCTTATCAATCAGTAGTTTCCTGATAAAGCCCTGACTTTCTTCAAAATGCTTCCATGGGCTTAAATGATGTGACTGAGTGCGTGACTGAGTGCGTAACTGTGCGCTTCAGTGTGCTGCTAATTGGCGTATTTAATAGAACTGACACTTTCTGATGTGAGAACTTATCAGGCATATTAAAATAAGGCCATTAGATAAGTGATTAAACAAATTCAGTCAATAGCCTCAAAATAGCATTAATTATCAGTATGACTGAGCCTTTGTAAACAATAAAAAAGAGTCTTTATGAAAATTTTGGTTGCTGTTAAACGTGTCGTTGATTACAACGTCAAAGTACGGGTCAAATCTGATCAATCAGGCGTTGATATTGCAAACGTCAAAATGAGCATGAACCCTTTTGATGAAATTGCGGTTGAAGAGGCTGTGCGCCTCAAAGAGGCAGGTCTTGCAACTGAAATCATTGCGGTTTCTTGTGGCTTGACTCAATCTCAAGAAACGATTCGTACTGCCATGGCTATTGGTGCTGATAGAGGTGTTTTGATTGAAACGGACATTGAGTTACAGCCTTTGGCAGTGGCTAAGCTATTAAAAGCAATCGTCGATAAAGAAAAGCCTGATTTGATTATCTTGGGTAAGCAAGCGATTGATGATGATAGTAATCAAACAGGCCAAATGTTGGCAGCATTGTTAAATATCTCTCAGGCAACTTTTGCCTCAAAGGTTCAGCTGGCTGATGGTAAAGCGATTGTGACGCGTGAAGTTGATGGTGGCTTAGAAACCATTGCCATCAATTTACCTGCGGTGATCACCACTGATTTGCGTTTGAACGAGCCACGCTATGTCACATTGCCAAATATCATGAAGGCTAAAAAGAAGCCCTTGGATATTTTCAAGCCAGAGGACTTGTCTGTTGATGTCACTCCGCGCATCACAACCCTCAAGGTGGAAGATCCACCAGCGCGCAGTGCAGGGGTGATGGTGCCAGACATTAAAACATTGGTCGACAAACTTAAAAATGAAGCAAAGGTGATCTAAATGACTATTTTGGTAATAGCAGAACACGACAACCTTTCTTTAAAGGCGGCAACTCTTAATACGGTCGCAGCAGCTCTAGCTTGCGGTGGTGATGTGCATGTTTTGGTTGCGGGACATCTTGCAGATGGCGTGGCTCAATCAGCATCTCAACTTGCTGGAGTGGCTAAGGTTATTCATGTGGATGCGCCGCATCTGCAGCATCAGCTGGGAGAAAACTTAGCAGAACAAATCTTGGCTCTGACAAGAGGCTCTGCTTATTCTCATGTCTTAGCGCCTGCTACAGCCATTGGTAAAAATACCTTGCCAAGAGTGGCTGCAAAATTAGATGTGGCTCAAGTGTCAGACATCACCAAGGTGATCAGTGCTGATACTTTTGAAAGACCCATCTATGCAGGCAATGCCATCGCCACAGTTCAATCTCGTGATGCTATCAAGGTGATCACGGTGCGCACCACTGGCTTTGATGCAGTCGCCAATACCGGCGGCAATGCAGTGATTGAAAAAATCTCCGCTGTTGCTGATTCAGCGATTTCTGCATTTGTATCCAAAGAAATCAATCAATCAGATCGCCCAGAGTTATCGGCTGCAAAAGTGGTGGTGTCCGGTGGTCGTGGTTTGGGTTCAGCAGAAAAGTACCAGGAACTGCTTGAGCCTTTGGCTGATAAGTTGGGCGCTGCTTTGGGTGCATCTAGGGCGGCGGTTGATGCTGGTTATGTGCCCAATGATTATCAGGTAGGGCAAACTGGAAAAATTGTGGCGCCACAACTTTATATTGCCGTTGGTATTTCAGGGGCTATTCAGCACTTGGCTGGTATGAAAGACTCTAAGGTGATCGTTGCGATCAACAAAGATGCTGATGCTGCTATTTTCAGTGTGGCTGATTATGGTCTTGTGGCTGATTTGTTCACAGCAGTGCCGGAGCTCATCAAAGAATTGGGTTGATCAAAGAGTGAACTTGACTCACTCTTTGATACCAATTTTTTTTATTTCTTCTCAGGGCTAATCTTTTATAGATTTATTGAGATATTTTTCTGGCCGCTTCAAATTGACTGAGGAAGTGTTGCTCAAACGCAATCGCTAAACCAACCATCATAACTGCTGCGCCAATCATCAAAGAAGCGATCACGCACAAAATCACCAACCAGCCTGAAGCACTTGTCTGTCCGCTGTTAGCGTTGAATTGAGCATCCCATTTTTCATCAGGTCTTAAACCAAACACAATGGTGGTTAACAAGCTAGCTTCAATAGCAATGAATCCAGCTGCTGCCAAAATCCAACCCAAGGCTGAGGACATATCGCTAGCGGCCAATAATTTCCAGCCCAAAATACCTGCAAATAAACTGATCATCTGCAACCAAGCCCATAGACTAGCCAAACCTTTTAAGTAAAAGAGGTTGAAACCAGTGGCTGGAAAAAAAAGACCCAGGGCGCAAAAGAGAAGTTTGTTTTTATGCATGAGCTGATTGTATTGATTTAATGAGCTTGCGTTTTAATCCCTTAATAAAACCCCCTTACTTAAACCCTTCAGTTTTTGAGTGAAAAACTCAAAACTTCGTTGTCACGGGTCATGATCAGGAGTCGATCACCATCGCGCACCATGCTTCGGTAGTTGCTCAAATGGCTCAAAAATTTATATTCCAACTCGCCAGCAGCAGGATCGCAAGCTTTACGGGTACCGGCTATTTTTTCTATGACAAAGCCTCTGTCTCCCACTTGAACTTGAGCGGTATAGAGATTGCAGCCTGAGTGGCCACTAACCGATTTGCCATCAGGTGAAAAGTTTAAGCTCAAAGAAGTCTTATTTTCACCATGTGGGATCGATCTTTGGCGGGTTTTTCCATCATTGGGGCTGGTGTAATGCCATCTGATCAAGGTCCATTGGCTGGCTTGAACATCTTGGATGACTGGGGTGTTGACGGCGTTACAAGGAGGCATGACTTGGGCGCAGGCACCCAGAAAAAGACTGGAACTGGCCAGAAGTGTCAAAAACAGGGTCGATGGTCTTAAATTAGTCATGCTTACCTTTAAATTTTGGTCTTCTGGGCAATTCTGCGATAGAATACGTGGTTTATTTCAGCATTGTAAGGAAATCACATGGTCGTCATTCGACTCGCACGTGGTGGTTCAAGAAATCGCCCATTCTTTAGCATCGTAGCTACAGACAAACGCAATCGTCGTGACTCGAACTTTATCGAGCGCATCGGTTATTACAATCCTAGCGCAGTTGAATCTGAACAAGGTTTCCGCGTTGCTCAGGATCGTTTGACTTATTGGCAAGGTGTTGGTGCTCAGTTGTCACCAACAGTAGCACGTTTACTTAAGGGTGCTCCTAAGGCCTAAGTAAGTCTTGGTTGATGGAGGCTCTCATGAGTACTGCAATGAAAAGTACTGCAACGAGTTCTCCTTCTGACCTAGTTCTTGTCGGGCATGTACTCGACGCCCAAGGGATCAGAGGTTTGGTGAAAATCAAACCTTATTCTAAAGAGCCCTTAGCTTTATTCTCAGCACCGCTTGTTTGGTTATCTAAGCCCCCAGCCTTGGCGGACTTAGCTCGTCCTATGGCCGTTAAAACTGCCAAAGAGCACAGCGGCCAAATCCTGCTTGGTTTAGAAGACATCAATGATCGTGATCAAGCCTTGACGCTTAAAGGTTCAGCGGTCTACGTCAGTCGCGCAGATTTTCCTGAAGCAGAAGACGATAGTTTTTATTGGGTAGACCTGATTGGTTTACCTGTGGTCAATGAGCAGGGCCAGTCATTGGGCTTGGTGGTCGATCTGATGGACAACGGTGCACAATCAATTCTATGTGTGCGCATGGACGGTCAGAAAGAAGATCGACTGATTCCGTTCATTGAGTCTGTGATCAAGTCAGTCAATAAAGATGCCAACGATCCGCAACGTCAAATCATTGTCGATTGGCAACTAGACTGGTGATTCCAGCTATATGATGAAGCCATGCGTTTTGACCTTGTAACCATCTTCCCTGAAATGTTCTCCGCTTTGACCTCTTGGGGGGTCACGGGCAGGGCTTTTGAGCAGGGATTGGCAACGCTCCATACCTGGAACCCCAGAGACTTTACTCAGGACGCCAGAAGAACCGTGGATGACCGCGCCTATGGTGGCGGTCCTGGCATGGTCATGATGGCAAAGCCCTTGGAAGATGCCCTCGATGCTGTGGCAAAAGATCAGGAACAAAAGGCCAAAAAAGGCCCCGTGATCTTGTTGTCCCCCCAAGGTGAGCGCTTTAATCAAAAAAAAGCCAAATATATTAAGGATTTAGGGGTTGTGACCCTGTTGTGCGGCCGTTACGAGGCGATTGACCAGCGTTTGGTTGAGCGCCGGGTGGATGAAGAGCTGAGTTTGGGTGATTTTGTGGTTTCTGGAGGCGAAATACCCGCCATGGCGGTGATGGACGCTGTGATTCGTTTGATCCCTGGAGCCCTTGGAGATGCTGATTCTGTGGCCCAAGATAGCTTTATGGAGGGGCTTTTAGACTGTTTTCACTACACCAGGCCCGAAAATTATGAAAATTTATTGGTTCCAGACGTGCTTTTAGGCGGACATCACGCTAAAATAGCGGATTACCGTCGGAAACAATCTTTGGAGCTGACGTTAAAGCGGCGACCTGACTTAATTGTTCAGGCACGTCAGCAAGGCTTGTTGAGTTCTGCAGATGAAGCTTTTTTAGCCTCTTTGCAAAAATAAGACAGGGTTTTAAACCGCATCCTCTACCAAGTCCGTTCATTCGGAATACAACGTTGGTACGATGCTATAGGAGTTGTAATGAACATTATTGAATCAATTGAGCAAGAAGAAATTGCTCGTCTAACAGCCAACAAAACGCTTCCTGCGTTTGCACCTGGCGATACAGTTGTTGTGAACGTTAACGTGGTTGAAGGTACTCGTAAACGTGTGCAGGCTTACGAAGGTGTTGTGATTGCTAAACGCAATCGTGGTTTGAACTCAAGCTTCATCGTTCGCAAGATTTCATCTGGCGAAGGTATTGAGCGTACATTCCAAACTTACTCACCATTGATCGCTAGCGTTGAAGTTAAGCGTCGCGGTGATGTACGTCGTGCTAAGTTGTACTACTTGCGTGATCGTTCTGGTAAATCAGCACGTATCAAAGAGAAGCTACAAGCTCGCACAAAAGAAGTTGCTGCTGAGTGATCAGTTTCAATTTTTGATGCAAAGGCAGCCTAGGCTGCCTTTGTGCTTTTTGGCTACTCAAAAAATAACAAGCTTCGGATAAACTAGAACTCATGTCGCGCTCAACAGATTCTTTGCCTAAAACTTCCGGTGCCTCTCAGTCTATTTTTGACCCAAGAGAAGTGCCGATCGTTGCACGCGATAGCCATATGCCCGCGGTTGAACAGAATTTATTGACAGCGGATGGATTGCGCTTCAGATTTACTCAGGAGAGGCCTTGGGAGCCTGAAGTGACCGATGAAAATCGAGCGGCTTTGGCCAGGGAAGGATCGGTCAATGCCGGCCGCGGAAATGAGCTGACGCCTGCTGCCGTATTGATTCCTCTCATCATGTATGAGAATGAATTAAAAATCCTATTGACACAAAGAACAGCCCATTTGCATGATCATCCAGGTCAAATCAGTTTTCCAGGAGGTCGCTGCGACCCTCAAGATGGTTCAGTAATTGACACCGCTTTGCGTGAAGCAGAGGAAGAGATTGGATTGCCATCCAACAGGGTCGAGGTGCTAGGTTCATTGCCCCATTACTTGACGATCACAGGCTATCAGGTGACCCCAGTGGTGAGCTTGGTGGATGCAGGACATGCGTATGAGCCGGATGAGTTTGAGGTGGCTGATATCTTTGAAGTGCCGATGGACTATTTGATGAACCCTCATCATCATGAACAAAGAATGTGGCAAAGCCCGCAAGGCTACCGTCGTTTTTATGCCATGCCCTATGAAAATAAGTTCATTTGGGGAGCAACTGCAGGTATGCTACGGAATCTTTATCACTTTTTAAAAGCATGACATTCTTCTCACTTCTCTTCGCTCTGATTGCAGAGCAATATAAGCCAGTTGAAAAAAATCACTGGATTCATCGCATCACCCATGGTTGGTTAGATTTCATTGTCAAAAACATCGACACTGGCGCAGAGCGCAGCGGCCGTTTGGCTTGTGTGGCGGCCCTGATTCCTCCAGTTGTTCTTGTGTTGGCCATCCATATTATTTTGCTAGCAACTCAACCGATGCTGGCTTTCCTTTGGAATGTATTGATTGTTTATTTGTTTTTGGGATTCAGACAATTCAGCCATCCATTCACTGCGATTCATGAAGCCTTGCTTGAGCGTGATCTAGACACTGCGCGACAACTGCTCGCAGAGTGGCAGGGCGCAGGCGTTAACACTGAGACCATGAGCGAGTCTGAGGTGATTCGTTTGACTCTTGAGCAAGCCATCATTGGTTCGCACCGTCATGTCTTTGGCCCGATCTTTTGGTTCATGTTGCCTTTTGGCCCTGCTGGGGTGGTTTTGTATCGCTTGAGTGAATTAGCTGCGCAACGTTGGCCTGCTCAAGCAAGTAGTTCTTTGGGCAGTGCGGCCAGAAGTTTATTCCAGGTGATTGATTGGATACCGGTGCGCTTAACGGCCATTGGCTTTGCCATTGTGGGTAATTTTGAAGATGCGATTTACGGATGGCGCTTTCATTTACGTAAATGGAGCAATGAACTTGAAGCCATCATTTTGGCGGCAGGCGCCGGTGCATTGGGGGTTCGTTTGGGTTCACCATTGCCTGAGCCTGACAGTGATGAGGCCTTGCGCATGGCTGAATCTGGCGAGCCGCCGATTTATGATTTAGGTATTGAGGCGTCTTTGCGTAGTCTGCGCTCTGCGGTTGGCCTGGTTTGGCGCGCAGTGATTCTTTGGTTAACGCTGATTGCCTTAATGACTATTTCAGTTTGGCTTGGATAGTATCTGCGTTGTGGGATTCATGTCGCAGTTGACGAAACAATTCCACACGTTGCGCTGAAATAGTTCCCGCATCCACAGCAGCTCTGACAACGCAGCCTGGTTCATCACCATGGCTGCAGTTATGAAACTTGCATTTCCCTAGCAAGGGTCTGAACTCAATAAAAGCATGTTGTAGTTCACTCTCTGAGAGGTGAGCCAAGCCAAATTCTTGAAATCCTGGTGAGTCGATCAATGCGCCAGCAAAAGAGT
>CALMBU010000173.1 GCA_937863045.1 uncultured Polynucleobacter sp.
TGATTTCTACTTCAGTGGTGCCACCCTTGGACATCATCATGCCAATGAGGTGCACCAACTCACGCCAAAACTGAATCACATAAACAACTTGAGCAACTATTAGGCCCACATATAAAGGTGCTTGTAACCAGCGGCTCATAAAAATCCAGCGCGGCAATGGGCGCAATGTATCTTTGCTCTGACTCTGTGTATCTTGGTTCATGAATTACTTTTAATAAATGATTAATGGGCTATAAAAACGATTTGGCATTCAAACAACATGCGACAATTTGCTTATTAAACCATGTCTTTATTACCAAACAACGAGAATTTTAAGCCCCTAGCGGAAATGCTGCGCCCTCAACAAAAAGAGGACCTGGTTGGACAAACTCATCTTTTTGGACCAGGTAAACCGCTGGACTTGGCATTTCGGTCGGGCAAACCTCATTCGATGCTTTTATGGGGCCCTCCTGGCGTAGGCAAAACCACCATTGCTAGACTCACGGCCAATACCTTTGATTGCGAATTCATTGCCATTTCAGCAGTTTTGGCTGGGGTCAAAGAAATCAGACAAGCGATTGAGCAGGCAGAAAACAATCTACAGCAGTTTGGTAAAAAAACTATTTTGTTCGTGGACGAGATTCATCGCTTCAATAAGTCACAACAAGATGCCCTGCTCCCTTTTGTTGAATCAGGTTTGGTGACCTTTATTGGAGCCACCACTGAGAACCCCTCTTTTGAAGTTAACTCAGCATTGCTTTCAAGAGCCCAAGTCTATGTTCTCAAGTCCTTGACCCATGATGAACTTTTAGAGTTATTGAATCGGGCCTTGGCGGCTTTATCAAGCTCATTAGAGTTCACCAAAGAAGCAAAAGCAGTCCTTCTTCATTTGGCCGATGGCGATGCCAGACGTTTTCTTAATTTGATTGAGCAAAGCTGCAATGCTGCTAAGACCAGTCAAATCACCAACATCACTGCGGAATTCCTCGAGCAATCCTTAGGACATCTATCAAAACGATTTGATAAATCTGGCGATCACTTTTATGACCAGATTTCAGCTCTGCATAAATCTGTCAGAGGATCGAATGCAGACGGGGCCTTGTATTGGTTTTGTCGCATGATTGATGGTGGCGTTGATGTGAAATACTTATCCCGTCGAATTGTGCGCATGGCTTGGGAAGATATTGGATTAGCAGACCCAAGGGCCATGCAATTGACCAATGATGCGGCATTGACGTTTGAGCGCTTGGGCAGTCCTGAGGGTGAGTTAGCCCTTGCTGAAGCCCTGATTTACTTGTGCGCAGCCCCAAAAAGTAATGCGGCCTATAAAGCATTCAATCAAGCCAAAGACTTTGTGGCAAAAGACACCAGTCGTGAGGTGCCGATGCATTTGCGCAATGCTCCAACCAAGCTGATGGATGAATTAGGTCATGGCAAAGCTTATCGTTATGCACATGATGAAGCTCATGCTTATGCAGCGGGAGAAAACTATCTCCCTGACGGTATCAAAGAACCCAATTGGTATCAACCAACTGATCGGGGATTGGAAGCCAAGATCAAAGAGAAATTAGCTTTCTTGAAATCTTTGGATGAAGATGCCAAGAATAAAAAGTGAGCAAGAATTTGATTGAATGGTTCAAACAAACGGGAATTAAAAAAGTCTGCCGAAGCAGACTTTTTTATTTGGTACAACTGAAAATGATTCAGTGGCTTAAACCAGCATGTCAGCCCAAATGTTTCTGGCCCATGCATTTGCATACACTCCCTCAAGAGCATTAGCAGCGGCAGACACACCACCAGAACCTGGCACTGTGACCATGGTTTTCTTACCAGCATCATAGGTATGCACACTGGCAACGTGCACCACATCTGTTGCAGATACGAAGCTGTAGCAAGTGTTGTTGTAAACCGGTAATTGGTTAACTTCAGCACCACTCAAAATTGCCACAACTGCTGCCGCACATGTCTTACCGTGTTGGTTGGCCATGTGACCAGACTTCGGCATACCTGGAGCAATTTGAATTGCGTCGCCCAAAACGTGAACGTTTGGTGCAACCTTAGATTCAAAGGTCAAGAAGTCAACTTCGCACCAACGTGCGTTCATATTAGCCAAGCCCGTCTTAACGGCAATAGCGCCAGCACGCATTGGAGGCAATACGTTCAATACGTCCGCCTTGATGTCGTCGTTGAATTCAAACTTGAGCTTTTTACCCTTGACATCCACATCTGTTAGGTTGTGTTTACCGCGGTACTCAACGATACCTGCATAACGAGTTGACCACGCCGCCTTGAACAATCCTGGCTTAGACGTCACATCATCGTTGGCATCCAAAATAAGCACTTTGCTCTTTGGTTTGTTCTTTTGGAAGTACTCAGCAACTTGGCAAGCGCGCTCGTATGGTCCTGGAGGGCAACGGTACGGAGCCAAAGGAATCGTTAGAGCAAAAACACCGCCATCCTTCATGCTTTCCAATTGCTTTCTTAATCCAACAGTTTGCTCACCAGCTTTCCATGCGTGCAAAACTTCATTTTGAGCATTTGGCTTGAGCATGCCTGGCAATCGGTCATAAGTTAAATCAACACCTGGGGAAACGATCAAGCGGTCATAAGATAATGTTGATCCGCCAGCAAGCTTCACTTGCTTTTTAGCAACATCAACTGACACCACATAGTCTTTGACCAACTTAACACCATGGTTCTTGCTGAGACCCTGGTATGAAACCGTGATGTCTTCCATCTTCTTACTGCCACCGAGCACTAAGTTTGATAATGGGCAAGAAATGAAATTCTGATTTGGCTCAACCAGTGTTACGTCGGCTGTGTAGTTTGAAAACTTGCGCACGTACTTAGCAGCTGTTGCGCCACCGTAACCACCACCCACAACTAACACTTTGGCGTTTTTAGCATCAATTCTTGTAGAGGCACAACCAATCAAAGTTGTTGCAACCGCACCCGCACCTGCTATTTGTATAAATTCGCGTCTTTGCATGATCAACTCCTAATTATTTTCTTTTAGCTACTGGTTTTTCAGCAGGCAAAGCTGCAAAGTATGCAGAGATTTTTTCGATCTGCTCGTCTGTGTAACCTTTACTCAATTGATGCATGATCGTGGCACCTGGAACCTTGCCATTTTTGTAGTCGATCATTTTCTTGACCATTGCGTCTTTATTTTGTCCCGCTAGGCTGGCCATACCACCTTCAGAATAACCATCGGTACCGTGACAGGCTGCGCATGATGCAGCCCATTGTTTGATTTGCAAACTTTGGGCGCTGGCCACAGAAGTTGCACCTAATAAGCCCACGAATAGGCCAGCCATCAATACTGATGGTTTACGAATGAATGATTTCATCATTTCCCCCTTTAGTAACAACTTGATTCTAATTGGATAAAACCTTTTTATATCTTGGGGTTTCACCTTACAGTTAGTTAAATTTTCTAACTATTAGATTATTGTTGAATGGGTCAATTAATACAAATACATTCTTCTTATGGTGATATGCAAAAGTGAGTCAGAGCAATGCTTGTGATGTCTGATGGTTTACTTATTTTTTGGCATACCTGGCTAAGTCAATAAGATCCAAATCAACCATCAGACCAAAATCTTTTTGAATCACCCGCCCCTGAGGGTTCACGACATAAAGCTCAGGCACTCCCCGCCTTCTTCCTATGGCTTTAGCCAACTCGGGAGTCATCATCACCACTGGGAAGGTGTATTGATTTCTTTCCATGTAGTCTTTGACTGATTCAACCCGGCGGTCAATTGAAATGGTGACAATGTTCAACTGTTCAGCAGGCACGTTTTGCCTTAATTGTTGCAAGTATTTGTTCTGTGTTCGGCAATACGAGCACCAAGTTGCCCAGACCTGAACGATGGTGTTTCTTTTGGTCCATTGGTCGGGGCCCAAAGATTCGCCCTGAATCGACTGAAGTTGGCCCAAGGGCAAATGATCTCCGACTTCAATGGCTTTTGCTTGGATTGGCGCCACGATCAAGAGCATCCCAAAAAGAAGGGCTTGATTCAGGGGGCGGCTCAAAGATTTCAATAGGGCTTTCATGGAAATAAGGATAAACGAAATAAAGAAAAAGGCCATTCAACAGAATGGCCCTTATGACATATCACTTTTACTATTTCAAAAGAATGCTTGGATATTGGTTTGGGCGCGACCCAAAATCAAGGCATGAATATCGTGCGTTCCTTCGTAAGTGTTGACCACTTCTAAATTCACCATGTGTCTTGCAACACCATATTCATCAGAAATACCATTGCCACCCATCATGTCTCTGGCCATTCTGGCAATTGCCAAACTTTTGCCACAAGAATTGCGCTTCAAAATAGATGTGATCTCAACGGCATCGGTGCCCTCATCTTTCATGCGACCCAGACGCAAGCAAGCCTGCAAACCTAAACTGATTTCTGTTTGCATGTCAGCCAATTTCACTTGAATCAATTGATTGGCCGCCAATGGACGACCAAATTGTTGACGGTTCATCACATAGTCACGCGATCTGAACCAGCAGTCTTCAGCGGCGCCCAACGCACCCCAAGCAATGCCATAGCGAGCACTGTTCAAGCACGTGAATGGCCCTTTAAGACCTTTGATGTTTGGGAAGATATTGTCCTTGGGAACAAATACTTCATCCATCACAATCTCACCAGTCAAAGAGGTTCTCAAGCCAACTTTGCCATGAATCGCAGGAGCCGTTAAACCCTTCCAGCCTTTTTCCAAAATGAAACCGCGGATCTCATCTTTACCAGTGGCCTCGTCGATCAACTTACCCCACACCACGAATACATCAGCAATCGGACTGTTGGTGATCCACATTTTTGAACCAGACAATGAGTAACCCCCATCCACTGGTTTTGCACGAGTCACCATGCTGGCAGGATCAGAGCCATGATCAGGCTCAGTCAAACCAAAGCAACCAATCCATTCGCCGGTGGCGAGTTTTGGCAGGTATTTCTTTTTTTGTTCTTCTGTACCGAAGTCATTGATAGGCACCATCACCAATGAAGATTGCACGCTCAACATCGATCTGTAACCAGAATCGACTCGCTCAACTTCCCGAGCAACCAGGCCGTAGGCAACGTAGTTCAAACCTGCACCACCATATTGTTCAGGAATGGTCACGCCCAATAAACCTAAGTCGCCCATTTCTTTAAAAATAGCAATGTCTGTTTTTTCATGGCGAAACGCTTCAGTCACTCGCGGTAGAAGCTGCCCCTGACAGTAGTCATGAGCAGCATCTTTGATCATGCGCTCCTCTTCAGTTAGCTGATCATCCAAACGCAGTGGATCATTCCATTGAAAAGTCTGACTCATAAAGAATTACCTGTTAGCTATTGATACTAGTTATAAAAATGCGTGAAGCTTTCTGCTTGCTCACGGTCGGTGGTCAAAGTGTTTTCCACCTTGCTTTGATCAGCGTAACCCAATGACATGCCGCAAATTAATTGTTGCTCCGCATTGAGGTTCAAGTGTTTTGCAATCACGCGATGAAATTGAGTGAACGCTGCTTGCGGGCATGTATCAAGACCACGGGCTTTCGCAGCCAACATCACGTTTTGCACAAACATGCCGTAATCAAACCAGCTACCTTGCTGCATGACTCGATCGATGGTGAAAAACACGCCGACCGGAGCATCAAAGAATTGATAGTTACGAGCGCCTTGAGCTTTCATTCTGTCTTTGTCTTCTTTGCCAATGCCCAATAGACCATATAAATCAAAACCAACTTTACGGCGGCGCGCCAAGTATGGGTCAACCCACTTTGACGGATAGTAGTTATATTCTTCGGTGTGCTCTTTGAGTGCCTCAGGATCATTAAAGATACTCATGATTTCATCGGTGATCGCTTGCTTGGCAGCGCCTTGAACAATGTGCACTTGCCAAGGTTGAGTATTGGTACCTGATGGTGCGCGACCTGCCACATTCATGATGTCTAGAATGTCTTGTTTTTTTACTTCAGTCGGCAAAAAAGCACGAATGGAGCGTCTTGCTTTGATGTTTTCATCAATGATCTTGGTGATTTCTGCTGTATTCATCTGTTTTTATCTCTTCTTTTTATTGGGTAGGCTAGAGGATAAAACAGACTTTGAATCTTCGCTGAGGATTCAAGTGCTCATTTTTCGGGGAATTGGCTTGAAAAAGCTCGCTTTTGAACACCGCAAAGCTCAATAAATGCTTTTTTTGCCAAAAATACACGTTTTTGGGCGTTTTACCCCCATAAAACCTAGTAAAAGCCCTGATTAAATAATCATATGCCTTTAATCAAATTGTGAGATACTCAGCGCGTAGGTCTTCAAGTAGCTTCCGTCGTTTCCATTTTTCAAAATGGATGATTCGGTTAGTTGAATCTTCCAGCCCTGCAAAGAAAAGGTGAGAAATCACCACGTTTAATTTTTTTAAGGAATTTCAGTAATGGCAACAGGTATTGTTAAGTGGTTCAACGACGCAAAAGGTTTTGGTTTTATTACTCCTGACGGTGGTGGTGAAGATCTATTCGCTCACTTCTCAGCGATTCAAGGTAACGGATTCAAAAGCTTGAAAGAAAACCAAAAGGTTAGCTTTGAAGTAACAACTGGCCCTAAGGGCAAGCAAGCTTCTAACATCAACCCAATGTAATTTGGCGTTATGTTTATAAGAACCCGACTTCGGTCGGGTTTTTTATTGCCTATTTTTTGTCGCAGCACCTGGCAACATGACAGAAAAACAAAAAGGAGCCGAAGCTCCTCTGTTCAAACTTGCGTCTTGATGATGGCTTAGTTTGTCGACGCTTCTTTCACGCGCATCGTTCTTGCTTGTTCACTCATCGGTCTTACAAGCTTACCTTGGAAATAGACTGATGTTTGAGATAAACCATTGGTCAAAATAGTGAATGGGGCTTTACCACCAAAGGTGTGACCAGCACCGGTATCGATTGATTGCATCATTGATTTGCCTGAGGCATCCAGCACACAAACAATTTGTCTAGACCTCACAATGACATGCACAAAGTTGCCAGGCTTGCTGGGCTCTGTCACTGATTGCTCTGTCACAGTCGCATCAGGCTTAGGACAGCTCACATCCGATGGCAATGGTGCAACTACTGCAACACTGGCTGCTGCCGGTGCCGCTGAACTTGGTGCTGATGGAGTTGCCGGACTTGCTGGTGAAGTTGGGGTGGCTTGGTTTGCTGGGTTTGCTGGATTAGCACCCTCCTCTTTAGGATCTTGAGGAGCAGCCCCTTCAACCACCACCGCCTGAGGCACTGCTGCGGGTGGTTTAAACAAAGCGATGATGTCGTCTTTACTGGAGTAAAGGCCACCGGCTACCAAAATCAATAACAAAATTGATATCAAACCGCCGCGTGAGCGCTTGGTCTTTGGCGTTGAAGTATCCATCTGACCGCCAGATTGAAGATTTTCCAAACTGACTTTCATTGGTTTGCTTGCTGCTGGTGTAGCTGGTTTAGTAGTTTCTTGATTTGATTCTTGAGCAACTGGCTTGTTCTCTGGAGCGTTTACTTTTTCTTCTTTAGCCGCTTTTGTTTCTTGAGCTTTCACAGGCTGCTGAGCATCTTCAATCGCGGCATCAAATGGCAAAGATTCTTGTTGAGCCACATCACCGTCCGGATGAACCAATACCTGGGATTCATCAAGCTGAAGAATTTTGGCAACTTTTTTTGCCACTGTGATCTTGTGAGATTCAGAATAAAAACTGCTGACGCCACCCTGTTCAAGCTCAGTGATGTGTTTTTTTGACAGGCACGCTTTGGTTGCTAGATCTGGAATTTCTAGTCTTAACTTTTCACGGGCGGCTTTGAGCACCTTCCCTTGAATTTCAGGCAGGATTTCAATTTTATTTTTTGATCCTAATGACATGCTGTCTCCATGAGCTCGCTGGCTTCATTTCATTACTTTAACATCGATAAATGACTCAAAACTCTAAATTCATCAAGGCCTATTACTTATTCTTCACCAAATCAAATAAACGAACCAACTCTTGCAAAGATGGCGCCCTCATTTTTTCCATCACCCGTGACTTATGAACCTTGATGGTGGCGTCCGTGGTACCCAAACGAACAGCCACGTCTTTGTTCATCAAACCCTCTACCAATAAGGCGCAAACCTCTTTTTCCCTGGGGGTCAAAGATTCATAACGTTGATTGATGGTCAATGACTGAGTCATGGACTGGAAGATCTCTTTGTCCTTTTCCATCGCAGCGCTGATGCAACGCAATAAATCATCCAAGTTAAATGGTTTGAACAAGAAATCGACCGCGCCTTGTTTCATGCTGGTCACGATTTCGTGAGGCATCGATTCACCCGAAATGAAAATGATGGGAGTCTCACGACCCATCTCTTTTAACTTCTTTTGTAACTCAACACCTGACATGCTTGGCATGCGCATATCCAAAAGGATGGTTGCTGGTGAAACCGGAATTGATTTTTCTAAAAATGATTCTGGAGAATCATGTGACTCAATGGTGTACCCGCAACTCTTTAACATGCGAGTCAAAGAACTGCGCATTGAAGCGTCGTCATCGATGATGTATATGTGGCCTATTTCACTCAAAATGCTATATCTTTCAGATATTTAACTTTGCTCATATTAGTTAGATTAATAACTTTCGGCTATTAGCTTTAAAGCTAATACAAAAAAGGCCGCACAACAGTGGTGCAGCCTTTAAGGGTTTGATTCATCTTCGTGATCAGTGCTCTGGCGTGACCTGTAAAGCAACTAAAAACCTAGAAACCATGTTGTAAGTAGCAATCACACCCACCAACTCCACCAACTGCGAATTACCCAAAGAGCCTTGTAAACGCTTCATCAAGGCCGGATCAACCTCGATCGATCGAGTCATTTGAATGGTTAATTCAATGGTGTCCTCTTCCAATTGGCTGAATAAGCCAGCTGGCATCGGACCAGAGCCAATTTGGCGCATGGCCTTAACTTGTTCCTCAGTGCCACCAGAGCTTAAAAAGACTGGGGCATGATGAATGAACTCATACTCAGCACGGTTCAAGATGGCCACACCGCACATGCCTAATTCACGAAGTTTTGGGTCTAGGCCAAGGTTGTTGCGAACCTCACCTAAAAAAGCATTCCATCCAGTTGCAAATGGAGCGCTGTGCAAGAGCATGCGATCAAGATTGATGAATTGGCCGCCACGTCTTTGACGAATAGCGGCCACCAAGTCCGCTGGCTCTTGCAAGTCCAGCGGTTGATACGGCACAAGACGTTCAGTCATTGATTAATCAGTTGCTTTGATATTGTTGGCCTTGATGAAAGCGCCCCACACATCAATTTGCTTATTAACAAAGTCTTGAGCAGGCTTAGGACCCAAAGCAGCGATGTCAATGCCCTGAGACTTCAGGCGTTGAGCGATCTCTGGATTTTTCAAAGCTTTGGCAACTTCTTCGTGCATGCGATTCACGATCGCAGCTGGTGTTTTTGCTGGAGCAATGACCGCCCACCAAGCTGGTGCTTCAAAGTTAGGGTAGCCACTTTCAGCAATCGTTGGAACGTTTGGCATTTCTGGTGAACGCTTGCTGGTTGTTACTGCCAAAGGAATCACACCACCCGCATCAACGTGAGGCTTGACCAAGAACATTGAACCAATTGCCAAAGGCACGTGACCCGCTAAAGCATCTTGCATCAAAGGACCGCCGCCACGATAAGGAACGTGTGTCCAATCAAACTTAGCGTCTTTGGCCAAAGATGCCAAAGCCAAGTGGCCTAAACTGCCTGTACCAATTGAGCCATAGTTATTAGGTTTTTTAGCTTTTGCATCGGCCACCAATTGTTTAAAGCTGGTGATGCCTGATGCTTTACTCGCAGTTAACACCATCGGAGCTGTACCAATCATGGTCACAGTCGTCAAATCTGTTTTGGTGTTGTACGGTAATTTTGCAATCATGTTCTCGTTCACACCGTGAGTGTCGAACACCACACCAAATGTGTAACCGTCTGGTTGAGCTTTTGCAACTGCCGCAGCACCGATTGAGCCTGATGCTCCGCCAATGTTTTCAACAATCACGTTTTGCTTCATTTGAGTTTGCAAGGCTGGCGCCAAAATTCTGGCCACTTGGTCAACAGATCCCCCTGGTGGGAAAACAGCGATCAATTTGATTGGTTTTTGATTTGGCCATTCATTGCTTTGTGCCTGAGCGACACCACTGATACATAAAACCGACATCAAGCCGGCTAAAAGCTTATTCATTACGTCTCCTTTAGGTTTTGTCCGGCTTTTTTTAGCTCTGTGACTTCGTAAATATCCCACACTCCTATAATGAATGCAATTAAAAAAACGGGACACATCATGCGCAAGAAAATTGTGGTTTTAGATGATTATGAGAACTCATATGAAAAACTGTCCAATTGGAACACCATCAAAGGTTTGGCCGATGTCCAGATCTTCAATCAACCCCTGCTAGGCGCGGCCCTTCTCGAAAAGATTCAAGATGCGCATGCCTTGGTGTTGATGCGTGACCGCACTCCACTTAAAGCAGACTTGATTGCTCAGTTAAAACAGTTGGAGTATGTGGTCTTTACCGGTACCAGAAACTTAGCCTTGGATTCAGAAGCATTGAAGCAGCGCGGCATTCCAGTCAGTCATACCGATTGGGGTCCATCCAAAGACAGCACAGCTGAATTAACTTGGGCATTACTTTTGGGCTTGCACAAAAGATTGGTCGAGCAAAACAAATTGATCATTGACCAGCAATGGCGCAATCAACATTCTTTATTACCTGTTTTAAAAGGTCAGACTTTGGGTTTGGTGGGCTTGGGTGAAATTGGTTCACGCGTGGCCAAAGTGGCCTTGGCCTTTGGCATGAAAGTTGTGACCTGGAGTCCTAACATGACTACTGAAAGAGCTGCTGCTGTGGGCGCAGAATCAGTCAGCCTGGATGTCTTGATGCAAACATCTGACATTGTTTCATTGCACATCGTTGCCAGCCCAACGACCAAGGGCATGATCAACCAAGAAAAATTAGCGCTGATGAAAAAAGATGCTTTGCTGATCAATACCTCTCGTTCAACCTTGCTTGATACCGATGCCTTGGTTCAAGCACTTCAACATAAAAAAATCGGCGGTGCCGCTTTGGATGTTTTTGACATTGAGCCAATCCCCGCAGATCACCCTTTGCGCAGCACACCCAATACATTGCTCACTCCACACCTTGGCTTTGTTGCACAGCCTGTGTTCAAGTCATTCACCACCGGTGTGGTCGAGTGTTTAGAAGCTTGGTTAAATGGTCAAGCCATCATCCGTCCTCTGCCCTGATTGCGGCAATCCACGAGGCGCTCTGCAATCAGAGTGTCCTTACTGTGGATCGCAAGAGACACCACCGCTGCCTAAAAAGTTAGCGGGTATTTTCACGCTCAATTTAGAAGAGAATTTACCCAGAGTTGACGAAGCCTTGATTCTTTTTGATCGAGCTTTAGATGAATTGGCCAAAACAGCCATCAGGGTTGTGAAAGTAATTCATGGTTATGGCTCAGGCGGACAAGGTGGGCGAATCAAAGAAGCCATTCGCCAAGAGTTGATGTATCAAAGACGCTCACACTTGATCAGCAGTTATTTTGCTGGCGAAGATTTGGGTCCTGGCAAAGAGTCTTATCAAGAACTTTGCAGGCAATACCCTGCGGTCAAAGAAATTTTGACAAAAGATATTTATGGCAACCCAGGCATCACTTTGATCATTCTAAAAAGATGAATAAGCCTTTAACAAATTCTCAATGCCCGCAATGTGGCAAGATTTTTGAATGCCTGGCCGCCACCAATGTGGAGGACTGTTGGTGCATGTCACTGCCGCCAGTGAGTTTCAAGGATGGCGAAAAAAGCAGTTCTTGCTGGTGCCCTGATTGCCTTCAACAACAGTTAGAAAAGCAATCAAAACTAGATTAGAGAGTGATTAAAGCTCAATCTGAGCGAGAGCATACCCACTCACGTCTTTGCCATTCACCTGGTTTTTCAGCAAAAACCATCCAAATGACCAAACCTCTCATCAAAGACCAAATTGGGTTAGAAATCAAAGTTTTCATTTAAATACTCCTTTTAAAGCTATTAGATACAAGGCACAACGCCAATACTGTATAAATATACAGTATTTTTAGAGGATGTCAAGAAATTACTCAAAATCCTTAAAAAGGGCTTATTTAGGCTGATAATTGATAATTCGTAGGAGCCCGAAACGCATGGGCTTTTATGAGCAACGACTGAATAACAGGGTGAAGAATGACGCTGGCTGAAATGATTTTTGATGGACTGGTTTGGTTGATCGGTGGCTTGGTGGTTTTGTACATGGTCCGTCGCTATTGGGCGATGTTTCGTGCCAGCAAAAAAGATTCTTCGAAATAAGGAAATACCGCTATGTTCTTAACAGCTGTTCGCACCCCACTCTCTCATGTTTTATTGAGCGCCTGTTTGGTATTGTTTTCTAGCTTATCTTTGGCGCAAGCGGATATTCCAGAAGCCAAAGTTTCTC
Organism: uncultured Polynucleobacter sp.; assembly: GCA_937863045.1. Classification (GTDB taxonomy): domain Bacteria; phylum Pseudomonadota; class Gammaproteobacteria; order Burkholderiales; family Burkholderiaceae; genus Polynucleobacter. The sequence continues at coordinate 12,453 of CALMBU010000173.1, forward strand.
AGGGCATTGAATACATCAGCGGTGGTATTGGCAGTGAAGAGTCTGATGCAATGTTGGCTTTGGGTAAAAAATGGCCCTTGGTTTTGGAGTTTTCGCAAGATCACCCACAAAGACCATTGTGGGTGGCTGACGTCACCGTCAAAATCATGGATCAAAAAAAGAAGGTGGTTTTTGAAGCCTTGAGCGAAGGCCCCATCATGTTGCTCAAAATGACTGCGGGCAAATACGATGCTGAATATTCATTTGAAGGAAAAGTTTTGAAACGTTCCCTGGTGCTTGAAGATGGTAAGTTTCAAAAGCAATCCGTTGTTTGGCCGCGATAAGGCGCCATAAGGTCCTGTGCGCTCAGCATTTCTTGACAACATCAAAGGTATTGCTTGCCTGTTGATTGTTTTTCATCACTTGGCTTTTTATGGGCCGATGTCCGACGTAGCAAACACAGTCATACCGAATACCATTGATTTTTTCATTCATTACGCTCGCCTAGCAGTTGCAGTATTTCTTTGTGTGGGCGGTTTTCTCACGGGCTTAAAACTCAGCGAACCAAATTATTTCGCCAAGCATTCTGTTCAACAAGTGATTTGGCAAAAGTACCTTCGCCTAGTGATTCCATACCTTGGAGCTATCGCCTTGGCCATCGCAGCATCTTTTGTGGCCAGTCGCTTGATGCAACATCATTCAATCTCTGCCATGCCAGATGTGCCTCAATTATTGAGTCACCTGTTCTTTTTACAAAACATCTTGGGTTATGAATCTTTATCGGCAGGCCTTTGGTATGTCGCCATTGATTTTCAATTGTTTGCTTTTTGTGCTTTGGTGGTTTTTTTAGTAGAGAAACTATCTCCAGCCAGCTGGAGCTATCGAAGCACTCGCCTGATCAGCTTGATCATTTTTAGCGCTCTCACGATTGCATCGGTGATCTTTTTTAATCGTCATGATGTGTATGACGTTTGGTTCGTTTTCTTTTTCGCCACATATGGCTTGGGCTTTCTGGCGGCATACTTGGCAAGAAGCCAATCACACCATGTCTTGATTCTATCGGTGGTGGCCATCACCATTTTTTCTCTTTATTACCAAGACTTCAGAGATAGATTAATCATTGCATTGCTGATGGCATTTTTGTTGTTCGGTAGTTATCAAAGTAGTTGGTCGCAATCCAAACTTTGGAACAATCCAATGAAGAAAGTTGGTGAGATGTCTTATTCAATTTTCTTGGTGCACTTTCCCGTTTCTTTGGTGATCAGCGGCATCTGGGCACAGCTTTATCCAAGCGATCCTTGGCTGAATGTCTTGGGCATGGGTTTGTCAGCCTTGCTGAGTTTGTTGCTGGCCATTCCCTTCTATAAATACATAGAAAAAAGTTAATCCGAAGAATTAAACCCAGCCCTGCTTCCATTCCAATCCATTGGCAAGCGATCTCCATTGAATTGTTTTTTGTCGCTTACTCATCACCGCTTCAATCACAATTTGTTCAACTGGGCCGCCCTCAACCTCTGGTTCAATGACTTTGATCACCATGAAATGCTTTTCTTTGTTCTCAGGGGTCACAGCTGTCCATTTACTCAAGAGTAATTTTTTAGGATGAATTGGGTTCTTGGTCATGAGTGAGCTTGTAGTGAAAGAGATGAAATTCAATAACTCTTTAATTTTTATTCATTTCAATAGATACTATGAAGATGAAACAATTATTGCAAGAAACCAAAACAATTGCTGTGGTGGGTTTATCCAATAAACCTGATCGCCCATCCTATGGAGTGACCCAATACATGCAAGCGCGTGGCTATAAGATCATTCCAGTGAACCCTGCTTGCTCTGAAATTTTGGGCGAGACTTGTTATCCAGATTTGAGCAGTATTCCAGTACCGGTTGACATGGTGAATGTGTTCAGGAAGTCAGAAGATTGCTTAGAGATTGCTCATGAAGCAGTCAAAATCGGTGCAAAGTCCTTGTGGCTGCAAATGGGTGTGATTAATCAGGAAGCCCTGGATTACGTCAGTGCCCATGGTTTGACTGGCATCATGAATCAATGCCTGATGGTAGAGCATCGCAAGCTCGGTCTTTAAGTTCAATAGCCTGGCCAGCCCAACAGAGCAGAAATACTGATTCTGGATTAAGCTAGATGCATGAAAAATATCAATGACATCCTGGCCAGTGAAATCACCCCTCAAAACATCTTTGAAAAGAGACGTCAATTAATCAAATTGGCAGCGATGGGTGCGTTTGGTTTATCCCAAGCAGAAGTGTTTAGTAGGAACGCTTTTGCTCAGAGCGGCCCAAAGCTGCCTGCCAAAGTCAATCCACAATACTTCGTGGCAGATAAGCTCACAAGCTATAAAGATGTGACAACCTACAATAATTTTTTTGAATTTGGCACCGATAAAGCTGATCCCGCCCGCAATGCCCACACCCTAAAAACCAGGCCATGGACTGTGAGTGTCGAGGGCTTGGTGAACAAACCCAAAGTTTGGGACATTGATGCCCTGCTCAAATTAGCCCCCATGGAAGAGCGAGTCTATCGCATGCGTTGCGTCGAAGGATGGTCGATGGTCATTCCTTGGATTGGTTACTCTTTGTCGCACTTGATCAAAGCCAGCGAACCACAAGGTTCTGCTAAATACATTGAATTCATTTCTTTGGCAGACCCCAAGCAAATGCCCGGTCTCAGCAGCCGTGTATTGAAATGGCCCTACACCGAAGGCTTGCGTTTAGATGAGGCCATGAATCCATTATCTCTATTGACCTTTGGTCTGTATGGTGAAATTCTTCCCAATCAGAATGGTGCGCCAATTCGTATCACAGTGCCTTGGAAGTATGGCTTCAAGAGTGCTAAGTCGCTTGTGAAAATTCGGATCACCGATAAAGAACCCGCCACAAGCTGGAAAGTATCAGCCCCCTCTGAGTATGGCTTCTATTCCAATGTGAACCCAGAAGTGAATCACCCACGTTGGAGCCAAGCAACCGAAAGAAGAATCGGTGCCGAAGGCGGCATGTTTGCCCCCAAGATCAAGACTTTGCCTTTCAATGGCTACGCTGAACAAGTAGCGCATCTCTATAAAGGCATGGATTTGCGGAAGTTTTATTAATCGATGAAAGCATTATTGATCGGCATTGGTTTACTGCCATTGGTCCGATTGATAGTCTTGGGCTACCAAGATGATTTAACAGCCAACCCGATTGAGTTCATCACCAGGTCAACGGGCACATGGGCTTTGGTGTTCTTGTGCTTGACCTTGGCCATCACACCCTTGCGAAGACTCACTGGCATCAGTCAATTGATTGAATACAGGAGAACCTTGGGTTTATTTGTGTTTTTCTATGCCTGCCTGCACTTTTCAATTTGGTTTTGGTTAGATCATGGTTTGGTCTTTTCAGAAATGATCATGGACGTGATCAAGCGACCATTTATCACCGTGGGATTTTTATCTTTTGTTTTACTGATTCCCTTGGCGCTAACATCCAATCAATGGGCCGTTAAAAAACTCAAGCGCAACTGGGCCAGACTCCATCAACTGATTTACTTGATAGCACCCTTGGTGATCCTTCATTATTTTTGGCATAAGTCTGGAAAGAATGATTACTTCACCGTGAGTATTTATGGCGCTGTTCTTTTGATACTTCTCGCATTTAGATTAAGACTGAGGTTTAAACAATGAATCCGATCAAACAACACCATTTAAAGATGTCTGTCTACGGCGGTCTATTTACTGCACTCCTCGCTTCGCTGATGAACTCAGCCATCGCTCAAACAAAGCCTAACGCCTTAGAAAAAACAACGCGGATTGGTCAACTTGAATGGGACTTGCATGAAGTGACGATTGGCACAGTCAAGTTGTATGCACAACAAACCAAGTTTGTCAGCTCTGGCGAAAAAGAAGGTGGTAGTTTTATTTATGAAAATGGTTGGACGCGCAAAAAAGGTTGGACTTGGGCACAACCATTCGGTGTGCCAGCAAAAGACCAAGAGCCGGCTGTTCATTTGAACTTCGATGAAGCACAGGCTATCTGCCAATTTTTTGGTAAACGACTACCCAAGGATCAAGAGTGGACATCGGCGGCTTTTTTAGAACAGCGGGCTGCTCCTCCACAGCCATTCGTCAAAGGTAAACGTTACACCTATGCCAATGGTGATACTCCGCGAAACTCGCACTGCTTGAATGGCTGTGCAGGTCTAAAAGGCCTGGCCCCTGCTAACGTTCTTAATCGCGGCACTGGCCATGTGGCTGTGATGACGACTCAACCAGGCGTCAATGGTTTGTTCGATATGGGTGGCAATGCCTGGGAATGGGTGGATGATGGTCCGGGCAATGAAAGAGTGACCCGCGGCGCTTCTTGGTGGTACGGACCAGAGAATCAAATTGAATCTGCTCTTGCCACAAAACCCAGAGATACCAAAGTCGCTTATGTTGGTTTTAGGTGCGTTAGAGACTTGAAGTGAAACTCCATCAACTGATTTAAGTAATTGGGATAATCAGAAATGGCGTGATCACCGCCCTCCAGAATCAATTGCTGAGTATGGGGATATTTAGTAACCATCTCACGCCAATCCAAAACTTCATCCCCTTTTGCTGCCAATAAGAAGTAGCGCTCTGCTTGGGTGATATTTTCTACATAGATTTCTTGAAGTTCATCAATGTACTCTGGCAAGAAATGAAACACTTCTTCTTGATGCCAAGACTTTTGTTCGCCAATGTATTTCTCTAAATCTCTGGCTGGCTCAATCGCTGGATTGAGCAAACTGACCTTGCTCTCAAAGACTTCGCCCAAATGGGTGGCGTAATACCCGCCCAAGGACGAGCCCATGAAAGACAAAGTACTGAAGGTTTGCCCATGAATATGCTCTTTGACCATTTGCATTGCTTCACGCGGTGAAGCGGGTAATTGTGGGCAATACCAAGTGATTGGCTCACCTGCTTGAATGCGTTGCTCAATAACAGCCTTAGTTAGCTGAGCCTTATTAGAAAGTGGCGAAGATTTAAAGCCGTGAAGATAAACGAATAAATGCATGGGAATGATTTTAATTTTGAATCATGCTTGGTGAATGAGACTAATATAGTCGAATATTACTCAAGAAATCAGGTTTCTAAATGACCACCATATTTGAAAAGCTTTTGTCCGGTGAATTTCCTTGTGCCAAGGTCTATGAGGATGATCTTGTGTTTGCCTTCATGGATGCTGGCCAGGTGAATGACGGGCATGTGATTGTGGCGTCTAAAAAACCTTATGAAACTATTCTAGACATCGATGAAGAAACCACCCAGCGACTTTTTTTAGTGGCCAAGCGCATTGCTCATGTCGTTCAGGATGTGTTCAATCCTGAAGGTATCACCCTCTTACAAGCCAACAAAGATGCTGGCTGGCAATCAGTCGCTCACATCCATGTGCATGTTTTGCCTCGCTACAAAAATGATGGAGTCGAACTGGTTTGGCCAAGAAAAGAACCGGGCATCGAGCGCCTCAAAGAATTAGCTAAATTGATTCAAGTGCCAAGACCTTGAAAGAAACATCGATTTACTGTCCATGCGGCAAAGGTCGCTATGAAATATGCTGCGGAAGATTTCATGAAGGCGTAGAGCTTGCCGGCAATGCCGAAGATTTGATGCGCTCTCGTTACAGTGCCTTTGTTTTAAAAAATGAGTCTTATTTATTGAGTACCTGGCACACCTCCACCAGACCTCAAGAACCCTTGTTTAATCAAGATCCCACCCAATGGATGGGGCTGACTGTGAAGGAATTCAGTGAAGCCACTGATCGTTTATCTGCCACGGTAGAATTTGTGGCGATTTACAAAATCAATGGCAAAGCCCATCGCCTTCACGAAATCAGTTCCTTTGTCTATGAAGATAAACAATGGCTCTATGTTGATGGACAGTTTCCCAAGATAAAATGATTCTATGAACGACGATATTCTTCTTAAAATGCGCGCAGTCTTCCAAGATTGCCAAAAACAGGCTGTCATATTGGTCCAACAGCACCCGAGTATTCATAAAGGCTTTGTGGCTGATATGCAGTTCGCCAGTACTTTTGGAACTTTTTTAGGCGAGATCAAAATCAAGCATGGCATTGATATTGAAAAAGACTCGACGGCTCAACGCTTGATCAATGCCCTAGAAAAAACGGATTCTCATACCATTGGTCTGATCCGCGAAGAAATCTACGATGCTTTAGATAAGATGCAAGCAGAACAATACGCCAGCTATATCTTTATTAGCTGCTTCCCAAGCATTTACAAAGCAATGTCAGAAAAATAAAGGTCCGCCATGATGTCCGAACAGCTCGCTAATAAGACCTTCAAAGAAAAACTTTTCATCATCATCTTTGAGGCAGATACTCGTGCCGGACGGCTATTTGATAAAGCCCTGATTTTCTTGATTGTGTTGTCATTGATTGTGGTGGTGGTTGACAGTATCGAGTCAATCTCAGCCGACTTTTACTTCAGTCTGACTCTTCTCGAATGGTTCTTCACTTTCATTTTTACTTTGGAATACATTGCAAGGGTTTACTGTGCGCAAAATCGGATGCAGTACGTCAAGAGCTTTTACGGCATCATCGATTTGATTGCGATACTGCCTACCTACTTGGCCATGATCTTCCCTGAGCTTCACGCATTGATCGATGTGCGAGTTCTGCGCTTGATTCGCATCTTTAGAATTTTCAAACTCACTGAATATGTCACTGAATACGTTCACTTGGGTGCTGCCCTGGCTGCTAGCCGCAGGAAGATCTTTGTCTTCTTGTCAGGTGTGCTGATGATTGTGATGGTCTTGGGCACGCTGATGTATGTGATTGAGGGCCCTGCCAATGGATTTACCAGCATCCCAACAAGTATTTACTGGGCCATCTCGACGATGACCACTGTGGGCTATGGCGATATCACGCCTAAAACAGACTTTGGGCGCTTTGTTGCATCAGCCATGATGTTGATGGGCTGGGGAACCTTGGCAGTTCCAACGGGCATTGTGACTGCAGAATTAAGCAGCGCTAGGAATCAACAAATCACGACCAGAACCTGTAAAGAATGTATGTCTGAGGGACATGACACCACAGACCAGTACTGTCGTCATTGTGGCGCTAAATTACCAGACTACGTTCACGACTAGTTTTTTATCTTTTAGATGATGTCCAATATTTTTGCATCTCTAAGAATAGAAACGAAGCCGACCAAGTGATGAGCAAGAGGCCTAGCAGTGCCTCAACCCCAGTCAGATACCTGAGGTAACCATTCGCGACCACATCACCATAACCCACCGTGGTGTAGGTGATGAAAGATAAATAAACATAATCCAATAAGGCACCGTGACCACTGGCTGGCCCGGTCAAGCCGCCCATGCCATCGAATTGCAAGGTCAGTAAATAGCCAAAAGCAAAGATCCAAATTTCTACAATATGGGCGAGGAAAATCACACCGGCACCAACCAATACCTTGAAGCGCGCAGGCAAATGTGAAACTTTGGGCAAGCGCTTATCTAACTGAAACAAGACTTCGTAGTGAATCAAGATCACCAAAAGTGCTAAGAGCGTATTGAAGACAAAGGCAAGAATGAGCAACATAAATCAGCTTATTTTGAATATTGAATCAGCCCATATTACCGATATATCTGGCTTTGCACCACCCGAATCATCAAGCTTTAGATAAAAAAACTTCAGAATGGTTACACTAGGTTCATTGATTAACTTTTTAAACAATGGCGCATGCTCTCTCAGCTAGAAAAATTCAATGCCTTGGTGATCGGCTCGACTGGATCAATTGGTCAGGCATTCATTGAACATTTAAACAAATTGCCCAACTGTTCAAAAGTGATTGGCTTGAGCAGACGATCGACACCGTCGCTTGATTACGCCAATCCCAGCAGTATTCAAGAGGCGGCCAATGCGCTATCTCAAGATGGTCCTTTCCATTTGGTCATTGTTGCCACAGGCATTCTTCATAACGATGCTTGGTTACCAGAAAAGAAGTTGTCGGACTTACATGAAGATCAGTTCATGCAAACCATGCAGTTAAATGCACTGGGGCCTGGCATGTGTTTGCAATCATTCGCGCCACTATTAGATCCTGAGTTTGGTGTCATGGCATGTCTGTCTGCGAAGGTCGGCAGCATTGAAGACAATCGTTTGGGTGGTTGGTATAGCTATCGCGCCTCTAAAGCTGCTTTGAATATGCTGATCAAAACTGCATCGATTGAGCAAAAGCGCACAAGACCGAATCATTGCTTACTGGCTCTTCACCCGGGGACAGTGGCCTCTGCTTTATCAAGGCCTTTCAAGGGTGATCAGATTGGCAGAACGCCACAAGATGCTACTTTTGATATGTTGCAAGTGCTCTTGAATGTCACGCCCAGCGACTCAGGCAAGTTTTTAAGTTACCAAGGCGAAAAGATCCCTTGGTAAGGGCGCTATCAGAGGACTACTTTAGTTTTCTTATATCTAAATAACTTATTTGATGTTTTCAAATATTTGATTCATCGACTTCGCCAAAGCCACGTCTTTGTGCGTGATACCGCCAGAATCATGCGTATTTAGCGTCACGTTCACGGTGCTATAAACATTTGACCAATCAGGATGATGGTTCATTTCTTCGATGGGCTCATAACAATTCTTCATGAATGCAAAGGCTTGTTCAAAATTCTTGAAGGTGAACTTTCTCTGCAATGACAGTTGATCAGGGCTGATGACCCAACCCTCAAGCTCATTGATTGGAATATCTTTAACCGCCAATAAAGCTGGCTTGTTGTTATTTGCCTGAGTAGTCATAGCGCGCTTTTAAAAGTGCTGAAAGGTAAAACAAGACTGGCGTAATGATTAGCCAGATGACTGACAAGCAAATCATGGTGGTGGTCAAATCAGTCAATGCACCTGCCCCCATCCTCACTCCTGCCCAATAAGCAAAAGGTCCGCTGATCGCCCCCAAAATTCCTGCCAGTACATAACGACCACTCAGCCAGCTCATGGATGATTGAAGAGTCAATGCCAGAGCAATCCAAATCGGTGTCATCCACAAAGGTGCCATCGACGTCCAATAAGCAGTTGTAAAAGAAATTAAATTCTGCGACACCAGTAAGCTATCAAGAGCAAGACCTACGATCGCCGCAATCAAACTGATCACATAATCATGGGTGCGATGCTCTGAGGTGAGGATGGCCCAAGCAATGATGCCTGCAGAAATCAGAATGGCCATCAACTCAAACTGATGGGCGGCACCGAAAATACATAAAAACCAAACTGCCTGAAATTGAATGAAGTTGATCAGTTTTTTCATGGGCCTTGGCTCTTATTCTTTGTTGACTAGTTCTTATTTTTTACTTGATCAATGATCAGCGTTTATAAAAAGCCAATGTGACTTCACCTAAATAAATACCGAATTTACTCATTTTTGCTTTGTTCAGCATGACCTTGTCGTCCATCTGATACATCCAGTCATTAAATTGGACGTTATAGACTTTGCCATCGACTGGCAACGCCAAAGTGTATGACCAATTCAAGGCATTACCAGCAACTTCGCCCACGGCTTCTCCAACCACATCTGAAGCAGTTCCCTTGTAGCGATTGGGGGCTATTTCTGTGAGGGTCCACACGCGACGCTGTGTTGTGCCATCAGAATAAGTGAAGGCTTCATCTAAAACACCAACCTTTTTGCCATCTTGCACTGTCCACTTGGCATCAATCACCACCTTGAATCGCTTCACGACCTTGTCACTTCTGTCAGTGAAGATGCCATGGGCATCAATGGTTCCATTGAAGTAGCTAGCCAAGTCCAAAGCTGGTTTTTCTTGGGCATAGTCACTGACCTTCACACTCGAACATCCAAATAAAGCAAAACCCATTAAACAAACTCCTAAACGTTGCAAAGATTTAATCATGACAGTAGGCCTCTAAATTAATCTTGGGACAATATTGCCCCAATAATACTTTTCTTAATTGGGGTGCACTGGTTTTAGGATGCAACCAGATACCAAAAAATGCTTTGGAGAAAGATTCTCCAGAAATTTCACTGACAAACTGACCGTTATAAAAAAACTGAGTGCTGCCTTGGGGCTTTTTGATGGCCGTGATCGAATCCCCCACTTGTACGGTTTTGAATGCCCTGGCAAGTGGGTCAGCCCACTCTGCTCTTTGGGTATCACTGATACCCAATTTTTTTAACTCTTCCAAGGTTTGCTTAGCCAAATCCTTGGCTTCAAATTTACGCAGGTACTGAATATCCAAGGCAATGCCACCTTTAGGCTCCTTGCTAGTAAATAGCTTTGCATCGTAAAGAGTGAATCCCCAATAAGTCATTCGACCCTGCCCCAAGGCTTCTACCTGAGGGATGTTTTTAGCCACCAGTGATTGATTGTGATCGTTGGATGCAGTCGCCACGCCTGAAAACAATGCCAAAGCCAGAAATAAGGCTTTTCCTGGCATCGCAAAGCTTCGGTATTTACTTAAATAATTTCTCATTCTTTAAGCTTACTCTCTAATCAGAATTTTTTCTTATGTACCCCATACCTCCCAAGGAATATGGGGGTATTGCAGATGCCAAAAAGAGCTTGAATATGGTTAAAAAAAGCCCCGCACGAGGCGGGGCTATCAAGAGATAGAAGATAAGTGAATGGGAGTGAGCCACTCACGAGAAGAACTATACCACAAATGATAACGATTATCATTTACTTGACAAATATTTTTTCCCTGCCACAATTAGGACTGGAAAAAGGAGGTTTTGATGCTGACACCACATATTTGGCAAGCAGCGCTTGCC
>CALMBU010000174.1 GCA_937863045.1 uncultured Polynucleobacter sp.
CAGGACATTTAGGCGGCTGATAAAAGTGGTTGAATAAATGCAAACCATGCGCCTATCAACATCAAGGCCAAACTGAACAAATAAATTCTCAAAGACAGCTTGCGTGTCTTAAGGCACGCGTGACGCAGCTCTGGATCCACGGGGCACGGCGCTTTTTGATTACGCCACTGAATAACACCGGTGACAATCATTAAAAAAGCGGAAATCGAAAAAATGATTTCTTTCTGCTCACTGATCCAAACAATCTGTGGAAAAACCGCGACCAAAGATGCCAGCGCCGCTCCAGCACCAAGACTGACCAGCAGCGCAGGAATTGCACAACATATCAAAGTGCTTGAACTAGCAAAGAGACTTAGCAATGAACCCAGAAACGTTGTCTTTGTCTCACTGACTCCGTTTTGACTCATTTCTTTTCTCTAGATTCAGCTCTAAATTGAGCCACCGTTTGAGGGATGGTCTCAATTTTTACCACGTCATACCCAGAATCTTTGATCTCTTGAGAGATCAATTTTTCATTCAAACTTTTGCCTTCTTTTGCTTCTATCACTACGACCTTGTTCTTAAGATCAACAAAAATGGCTTTTGTATCGTCCATCTTCATGATGCTCTTTTCAATGCCCTGAGCACAGAATGAACAAACCATGCCATTGACCGTGACCTTCATGCTTGCGAAAGAGGCCTGGCTAAGACCTAAACATAATGCTGCAACTAAAAATTTAATTGATTTCATTTTGAATCTCCTAGTAGTTATACATAAAATTAAAACGAGGCTGGCCTGACATGTTTGCCCCTAGTTCAATAAAGTAACGGTTGTGTATCACCCTCAACATGGGCGTTATTTCGTATTGCCTTGAAACAAAGTTCATCCTTCTAGCTTCCACAATGAGCCAGGGCTGAGGCTGGTCATAATGAACTTCATAAAATGAGCCGCCCAATCTCAAGGTATTAATGGTGCTGGTTGGACCCTCACCCGTATAGACTCGCGTGGATCCCATGACATAAATGCGGGTGGTTTCATAGTCCATCTGCACACCCGGGGAGGTTGTTAGCCTGGAGCCTTCAAAAGTATTACCGGTGGTTGAGCCTATGCCGCCAATGAACCAAATATTGGCTTGAGCATTGGGCATATTCCACCGAGCAACCTTGCGTGTATAAACAGCCTCAACGTTTTGTTGCCGCATGGAATGATGTGATTCCATGCCGCTCACAGAAAGACCAAAAGCATCATTTGCAGTGGTAGCGTAATTAAAAGCCAACTCCTGGAAATTTTTGCTTGTATCTCCCATCACCATCCAGCTATCTTTAAAACCCATGGGCGCAGCCGATGCGCTTGTCATGAAAACAACAAAGCTCGTCAAAACTCCATAGAAAAAATTGATTTGTCTCATTCAATTTTCTCCATGCGAATAAT
>CALMBU010000175.1 GCA_937863045.1 uncultured Polynucleobacter sp.
CGATGGAGACTTTGGCCGTCAGAGGTTACGTCGAAGCCATCCAGCAATTACCAGAGATCCTGTCAGTCAGAAATGCTTTGATCAAAGAGTTAACGCTGCATCCTCCCAAAGCATTTTTGGGTATTGATGCACCAGACTTTAATTTAGGTGTTGAAAAGAAACTCAAAGCCGCGGGTATTCCAACCATTCATTTCATCAGTCCATCTATTTGGGCTTGGCGTGGTGGTCGCATCAAGGGCATCAAAGAGTCTGTGGATCACATGTTGTGCATTTTCCCCTTTGAGACTGCCATTTATGAAAAGGCTGGTATCAAAGCAACTTATGTTGGACACCCCTTGGCGTCTAGTATTCCGATGGCGCCTGATGCGGTAGGGGCTAAAGCAAAATTAAAGATTCAAACAGGCAATGCTTTGGTGGCAGTTTTACCAGGCAGTCGTCAATCAGAGATTAATTTGATTGGCCCTGGATTTTTTGATGCCATTGCACAAATGTCCATTCAATATAAGCAAGGCATTGAGTTCGTCGTGCCAGTAGCAACCCCAGCCTTAAAGCCTGCCATTCAAGCCATAGCAGATAAGCTCTTGCAACAACACCCAGATATCACTTTGCATCTTTTGGATGGGCAAGCAAGCTTGGCCTTAGAGGCTGCTGATGTGGTTTTAATTGCCAGTGGTACAGCAACTTTAGAGGCAGCACTGTGGAAAAAGCCAATGGTGATTTCTTATAAAGTGCCAGCTATCACAGCTTGGATCATGAAGCGTCAGGCCTATTTACCTTATGTTGGATTGCCGAATATCTTGGCACAAGAATTCATTGTTCCAGAATTATTGCAAGAAGCAGCCACACCGCAAGCCTTAGCAACAGCGACCTTGAATTGGCTCGATAAGCCGCAGGAAACTGCTCGCTTAAAAGAACGTTTTAACGAGATGCATCAATCTTTGCTGATGCCAACAGGGGTCTTGGTAGCCAAGGTCATCGCGGAAGTCATCAATGACTGATTGGAATTCTCCCAACCCACTTTATGAGTGGACCTGTGGGGTGGATGAAGCGGGACGCGGACCCTTAGCAGGTTCAGTCGTTGCTGCTGCAGTGGTGCTTGATCCGGCCAAACCAATTGCTGGATTAAAAGATTCCAAAAAGCTCACTGCCAAAGTACGTGATGAGTTGTATGACATCATCATCAGAGATTCAAAAGCCTGGTGCATTGCAGAAGCCAGTGCAGTAGAAATTGATTCAATCAATATCTTGCAAGCCACGATGCTGGCCATGAAGCGCGCCATTGAAGGTTTAGAGAAAACTTTGGGTCGCTTGCCAGATAGGGCACTGATTGATGGTAACCGTTGTCCCAAAGTCAATATCTCAATGGAGGCGATTGTGAAGGGTGACACCAAGGTGGCCGCTATTTCGGCTGCATCGATCTTGGCAAAGGTCACCAGAGATCGCGATATGCAGGCCTTGCATGAAGCCTTTCCTGTGTATGGCTTTAATCAGCACATGGGTTATCCAACACCTGTCCACTTAGAGTCTTTAAAACTGCATGGCCCATGCCCTGAGCATCGCAAAACATTTGGTCCAGTCAGATTGGTGATTGAAACCAAAGGAAACTTAGGGGAAACTAGGCTCCTATGAAAGACCCAAAATATTTAAGTTCTGCTGATAATCCCCTGATCAAGAGACTGAAGGTCTTGCTTGAGGGTGGAGCAAAAGCCAATAAGTCGAGACAGGAGCTTGGCCTTGCAGTTCTAGAGGGCGTTCATTTGGCCCAGGCATGGTTGGCCTCTGAAGATTTGGTGGAGCTATTCACAACGGAATCAGGCCTTGCGCAGCCGGAAATTGCAGCTGTGATTGATATGCAATTGGCCGTGGTGCCGAACACTGATCTTTATATCCTCGATGATGCTTTGTGGAAGAAGATTTCTGATTTAGAGAGTGCTCCTCCCATCATGGCCTGCGTCAAGATACCAAATCACACATTTCCTTTAACGCAGCGTGATGATGTTTTGATTTTGGATGGCGTTCAAGATGCGGGTAATGTTGGTTCAATGATGAGAACGGCTGCCGCCGCTGGCCTCAGTTATGTAGTGTGTTTAAAAGGTACTGCGCAAGCTTGGTCGCCAAAGGTGTTAAGAGCTGCAATGGGCGCGCATCGCCATTTGAGGATTTTCGAAGCTTGGTCCTTGAATACCGTGCGCGAAAAAATCAAACTGCCTTTGATTGCAACCAGCTTGATGGCCGATACAGATCTTTATGACCTTGGTGATGAATTACTTGATCCTCACGCTTGGGTCTTTGGTAATGAGGGTGGGGGCATTCATCCTGAGCTTTTGGCCATTTCAAGATCGGTTTTGATTCCTCAAGACCCGTGCATCGAGTCTTTGAATGTTGGCGCAGCTGCTGCTGTATGTTTATTTGAAATGCGCAGAGTTCGTCGAGAACTTAAATAAAGATCATTGATTCTTGATGGGATCTCAGTGACTCATCAATAGTTATTGCGATCCGGATTAATTTCTTGCAAGATGGTGGTGGCAATTTCTTCGATTGATTTGTTAGTGGTGGATAGCCAAGGTATCCCTTGCTTACGCATCATGGCTTCGGCCGCACTGACTTCATAACGACAATTTTCAATCTTCGCGTAATTGCTACCAGGCCTTCTTTCATTTCTAATTTCAGATAAGCGTATCGGATCAATGGTCAGACCAAATAATTTTTTACGGAATGGCATTAAATCAGGAGGCATCTGATTTCGCTCGAAGTCATCAGGTATCAAGGGGTAGTTCGCTGATTTAAGTCCGTATTGCATCGCCAAGTAAAGGCTCGTTGGTGTTTTTCCACTGCGAGATACACCCACCAAAATAACATCAGCATCGGCTAAGTTCTGATTGGATTGACCATCATCATGGGCCAAAGAGAAGTTAATTGCTTCTATTCTGTTTTTATAAGATTCTGTATCAGCGTTGTTATGAAAGCGCCCAATCGCATGAGTTGATTTAACACCAAGGGCTTGCTCAAGGGGCACGATAAAAGTTTGAAACATGTCCATCATCACGCAATTGGCCTCAGACACAATCGCATTAACTTCTGTATCAACCAAAGTTGTAAAGACGATTGGTTGAAGGCCCGATGTCTTAGCGTAATCATTGATCTCTCGAACTGCTTGATGCGCTTTATCCACAGTGTTGATAAAAGGCATTCTGATTTGTCTAAATGGTAGTTCAAATTGAGCCAAGATAGATTGACTGAAAGTCTCAGCCGTGATGCCAGTGCCGTCAGAAACGATGAAAACAATGCGTGGTTTTGAGCTCATAATTTTTTGAAGAAAGTAATGTGCAAAGGATACAATAGAACCATTCAACTTGCGGTAGGTTTTGGTCTTTCCATCCGCCGCTTGCACGTCAGGTTTTCCATTACTTAGAGAGTTGTTATGTCCAATCCAAACCATGCAAATGCATACGTTTTACCCTTTGAAGACTTACGAATGTCTGACGTTGAGTCGGTCGGCGGTAAGAATGCCTCATTAGGCGAGATGATTTCTCAGCTCAACGCCTCAGGCGTTCGAGTGCCAACAGGTTTTGCTACCACTGCTTTAGCCTTCCGGGATTTTCTTGTCTACAACAAACTAACCGAGCGCATCAACGATCGTTTAGATAAATTAAATGTGGATGATGTGAAAGCATTGGCAGTTGCTGGTGCTGAAATTCGTTCGTGGGTTGAAGAGGCCCCTTTTCAAGATCGTCTTGAACAAGAAATCCGTCAAGCATTCAAAGTTTTGGATGCAGATGGCAAAGGTTCTTTTGCGGTTCGTTCTTCAGCAACCGCTGAAGACTTACCAGATGCTTCATTTGCAGGCCAACAAGAATCATTTTTAAACGTTGTTGGTATCGATGATGTCTTGCACCGTATTCGTGAGGTATTTGCCTCTTTGTACAACGATCGTGCGATTTCTTATCGGGTTCACAAGGGCTTTGCTCATGCTGAAGTGGCTTTATCAGCCGGTATTCAGCGCATGGTTCGTTCCGATAAAGCATCCTCTGGCGTGATGTTCACTTTGGATACCGAATCAGGCTTCCAAGATGCTGTGTTTATTACTTCAAGCTATGGCTTAGGTGAAACAGTGGTTCAGGGTGCGGTGAACCCAGACGAGTTTTATGTGTTCAAGCCAACCTTGGCTGCTGGAAAGTACGCGATCATTCGCCGTAGTTTGGGGTCTAAATTAATTCAGATGCAATTCACAGCCCCAGGTGAGCCTGGTCGTGTGAAAACTGTGGACGTACCATTAGAGCAGCGCAATCGTTACTCAATCACTGATGATGATGTCGCAGAGTTGGCCAAGTACGCCATGATCATTGAGAAGCATTACGAGCGCCCGATGGACATCGAGTGGGGTAAAGATGGTATCGACGGCAAGATCTATATCTTGCAAGCACGTCCTGAGACAGTAAAGAGTCAGGCTCATGGCAAAGTAGAAATGCGTTACAAGCTCAAAGGTCATTCAACTGTTTTAACCACTGGTCGCGCGATTGGTCAAAAAATTGGTACCGGTACTGTGCGTGTTGTGAAAGACGCCAGTGAAATGGATCGCGTACAACCAGGTGATGTTCTAGTGGCCGACATGACCGACCCTAACTGGGAGCCTGTGATGAAGAGGGCTGCTGCGATTGTGACAAACCGTGGCGGTCGTACTTGTCACGCTGCGATCATCGCACGTGAGTTAGGTGTGCCTGCTGTGGTGGGTTGTGCTGATGCCACCATGGTTTTAAAAGATGGTGCAGTGGTCACAGTGTCTTGCGCTGAAGGTGATGAAGGTCGCATCTACGACGGTCCAATTGAAACTGAAGTGACTGAAGTGAGCCGTGGCGCTTTGCCAGAAATTCCAGTGAAAATCATGATGAACGTGGGCAATCCACAATTGGCGTTTGATTTCTGCCAGATTCCTAACGGCGGTGTTGGCTTGGCCCGTTTAGAGTTCATCATCAATAACAACATTGGCGTGCATCCAAAAGCCATTTTGGAATATCCAAACATTGATTTGGACTTGAAGAAAGCAGTTGAGAGTGTGGCTCGTGGTCATGCCAGCCCGAAAGCTTTCTACGTGGATAAATTGGCAGAAGGCATTGCCACAATTGCTGCTGCTTTCTATCCAAAGCCGGTGATTGTTCGTATGTCTGACTTCAAGTCTAACGAGTACAAGAAGTTGATTGGCGGATCACGTTACGAGCCGGATGAAGAAAATCCGATGCTTGGTTTCCGTGGCGCCTCACGTTATATCTCAGAAGATTTTGCTGAAGCTTTTGCGATGGAATGTGAAGCCATGAAGCGCGTGCGCAATGACATGGGTTTGACCAACGTTGAAATCATGATTCCATTTGTTAGAACCGTGAAGCAAGCTGAAAAAGTGATTGGTCTTTTAGGTCAACATGGTTTGAAGCGCGGTGAGAACAGTTTGCGCGTCATCATGATGTGCGAGATTCCGTCCAATGCGATCCTGGCAGAGGAGTTCTTGGAGCACTTCGATGGCTTCTCGATTGGTTCAAACGATTTGACGCAATTGACCTTGGGCTTGGATCGTGACTCTGGCATGGAGTTACTAGCGATTGACTTTGACGAGCGTGACCCTGCAGTGGAATACTTGATTGCTAGAGCCATTGAAACTTGCCGTGCAAAGGGCAAGTACATTGGTATCTGCGGTCAAGGACCTTCTGATCACCCAGACTTTGCTCAGTGGTTAATGAAAAAAGGTATTACCTCAATTTCATTGAATCCTGACAGTGTGGTTGATACTTGGACTTTGCTTGCCAAGAAGTAATTGAGTCAGTTTTTAGTTTAAGTTTGACTTAAGCTAAATAAAGTAAAGAAAAAAGCGGGCTGTGATCAGTCCGCGATTTTGGAGCCCGAACGCATGATTCGGGCTTTTTCTATTTGCCAGTCTCGATCTTTCGATGCGTCACGTTTGTCGTGTTGTTTTTTACCTCGGCCCAGACCAATTTCACATTTCACTCGACCTTTTGAGAAGTGAAGATTGATTGGTACCAGCGTATAACCTTTTTGTTCTACTTTGCCGATGAGCTTTTTGATTTCAATGGCATTGAGTAAGAGCTTGCGAGTTCTGCCTGGATCTGCCAAAACATGAGTTGAAGCAGAAATCAAAGGACTGATGTGACAGCCAATCAAGTAAATCTCAGCATTACGGATCACAACATAAGCCTCTTTGATTTGGGCGCGACCTTCCCGAATGGCTTTTACTTCCCATCCTTGTAAGACCATGCCTGCCTCAAATCGTTCTTCGACGAAATAATCGAAGAAAGCTTTTTTGTTGTCTATGATGCTCATATATTTATATCGTTAGAATACGAGATTATGGCAGACGTATTTAAGACAGTACTCATTCAGCACTCGGCAGAGAGAATGTATAACTTGGTGATTGATGTGGCCAAGTATCAAGACTTTCTCCCTTGGTGTGGTGGTGTGGAAATTTATGAACAAACAGAAGAAATTCTGGATGCGAAAATCCACATCAAATTTAAAGGTTTGGAGCAGTTCTTTCACACCAGAAACACCAATGTGCGCCCAAACTCCATTGATATGAGCTTTGTGGATGGGCCGTTCAAGAGGTTTCATGGTAATTGGCGCTTCACCCCCTTAAAAGAGAATGCTTGCAAGATTGAGTTCCAATTGCACTATGAGTTTGAGAGCCTTTTGCTTGAGAAGATCATCGGACCTGTTTTTGGCATCATTGCTGGCACCTTTGTCGATGGTTTTGTGAAGCGTGCTGACCAAGTTTACGGAACTGCCTAATGCCAACCCTGGGCTTATTACTGTGTGACAGCCGCTCAGGTGTGCCTGTTTTAAAAGAGGTTCAGGTGACTTTCACCCCTGAACAGCCGGTGACAGTGGGGCAAGCGCTGATCCAACTGAAGATCGCTGCCTCGCCAAAAGACCCAGAAATTGCCAGAAAAGGGTGTTTTGGGGTGTTTGGGAAACGCAAGGATTGGGACAGCCCTATTTATGAGGGTGATCGTCTAGAACTGTACAGTCCGCTCTTGATTGACCCAATGGCAGCAAGGCGTAAAAAGGCGCATCAAAATCAAGATGCCAAATTACAAGCCAAAGCGGCAGACCGAAAAGGGCGTTTTTTGAGCAAATAATCATAAAACCTCTATAATTCGCTTTTGCGCATAGGGGTTTTGCATGAGGCTCATCCAAAAAGCACTCACATTTGACGACGTGCTTCTCGTTCCCGCTTATTCAGCGGTTCTTCCACGCGACACTCAGTTGAGCACTCAACTGACGCGCGATATCTCGATCAACATTCCTTTGGTGTCCGCTGCCATGGACACCGTCACAGAGGGTCGTTTAGCCATTGTGATGGCCCAAGAAGGCGGTATTGGCATCATCCATAAGAACTTAACGCCTGCTGAGCAAGCTCGCGAAGTCGCCAAGGTCAAGCGTTACGAATCTGGTGTTTTAAGAGACCCGATCACGATTTCTCCTGATATGACGGTTCGCGATGTGATCCATTTATCAAAAGAACATGGTTTTTCGGGCTTCCCGGTTTTGCAAGGCAAGAAAGTGGTGGGCATCATCACCAACCGCGACTTGCGTTTCGAAGAAGATTTAGACGCCAAAGTCAGTGAAAAAATGACCCCTAAGGATCGTTTGGTCACCATCAAAGAAGGCTCAGCTCCTGAAGAAGCGAAGCGTTTGATGAACAAACACCGCTTAGAGCGCGTGTTGGTTGTTGACGATAATTTTGAATTGCGTGGCTTGGTCACCGTTAAAGATATTTTGAAGGCCAAGGAACATCCTCTGGCCAGTAAAGATGGTCGCGGTCAATTGATCGCGGGTGCTGCAGTTGGCGTTGGTCCAGATAATGATGAACGCATTGAGTTATTGGCCAAGGCTGGCGTGGATGTGATTGTGGTTGATACTGCTCACGGTCACAGTCAAGGTGTTTTGGACCGTGTCAAATGGGTTAAAAAGAACTTTCCGCAAATCCAGGTGATTGGCGGCAACATTGCCACTGCTGATGCTGCAAAAGCTTTAGTGGCTCATGGTGCAGACGGTGTCAAGGTGGGTATTGGCCCTGGATCAATTTGCACCACTCGTATTGTTGCGGGTGTGGGTGTGCCTCAAATCACAGCGGTTGTGAATGTGTCTGAAGCATTGAAAGGCACCGGCGTGCCCTTGATCGCTGATGGCGGTATTCGTTACTCAGGTGACATTTCAAAAGCTTTGGCTGCTGGTGCACATTGCGTGATGATGGGTGGTATGTTTGCTGGCACCGAAGAAGCTCCTGGCGAGGTTTTCTTGTACCAAGGTCGCTCATACAAGAGTTATCGTGGCATGGGCTCTGTAGGGGCCATGAAGGATGGTGCAGCAGATCGTTACTTCCAAGAAGATAACAGCGCCAACGTTGACAAGTTAGTTCCCGAAGGTATTGAAGGTCGTGTGCCTTATAAGGGCAGCGTATTGGCGATTGTTCATCAACTGACTGGCGGCATTCGTTCTTCTATGGGCTATTGTGGTTGCAAGACGATTCCTGAACTTCACGAAAAAGCAGGATTCGTTGAGATCACTTCAGCTGGTATGCGTGAGTCTCACGTTCATGACGTGCAAATCACCAAAGAAGCTCCCAACTACCATATCGACTAATTAGCCACCTAGGATTACTGTGCACGACAAGATTTTAATTTTGGACTTTGGGTCCCAAGTGACCCAATTGATTGCAAGACGAGTGCGTGATTCACGCGTTTATTCTGAAATCCATCCGTACGATGTAGATCCAAGCTTCATTGAAAAGTTTGTCAAAGAGCAGGGTTGTAAAGGCATTATTTTGTCTGGTGGTCCAAACTCTGTGACCGAGGGCGATACACCGCGTGCCCCAGAAATCGTATTCAATCTTGGTGTGCCAGTCTTAGGCATTTGTTATGGCATGCAAACCATGGCAGCTCAATTGGGTGGCAAGGTTGCAACTGCAGAATCTTTAGGTAAGTCTCGTGAATTTGGTTACGCTGAAGTGCGTGCCCGTGGTCACACAAAGTTATTAGAAAACATTCAAGACTTCATCACGCCAGAAGGTCATGGTATGTTGAAGGTATGGATGAGTCATGGTGACTCGGTCACTGAACTTCCCAATGGTTTTAAATTGATGGCATCCACAGACTCATGTCCTATTGCAGGCATGGCTGATGAGACCCGTCATTTTTATGCGGTGCAATTCCACCCAGAAGTGACTCACACTGTTTTGGGCACAGCAATCATCGAACGTTTTGTTCATCAAATTTGTGCTTGCGGCAATGATTGGGTGATGGGTGATTACATCACTGAAGCAGTTGAGAGTATTCGTAAGCAGGTTGGCACTGATGAAGTGATTCTTGGTTTATCAGGTGGTGTTGATTCAAGCGTGGCGGCAGCTTTGATTCATCGTGCGATTGGCCAACAGTTAACTTGCGTGTTCGTTGATCATGGTTTGCTTCGTTTGAACGAAGGCAAGATGGTCATGGACATGTTTGCCAAGAACTTGGGCGTTAAGGTGATCCATGTGGATGCAACTGCTCAGTTCATGGGTGAGTTGGCAGGAGTTTCTGATCCAGAAGCGAAACGCAAGATCATCGGTAAAGAATTTGTGGAAGTTTTCCAAGTTGAATCCGGAAAAATCAAGAATGCCAAATGGCTTGCTCAAGGCACCATTTATCCAGACGTGATTGAGTCTGCAGGCAAAGGCAAGAAGGGCGCTCATACGATCAAGAGTCACCACAACGTGGGTGGTCTACCTGATGACATGAAGCTTTCATTGCTAGAACCTTTGCGTGAACTATTCAAAGATGAGGTTCGTGCTTTGGGCGTTGCCTTAGGACTTCCTCCAGAAATGGTGTATCGCCATCCTTTTCCAGGCCCTGGTTTGGGTGTGCGTATTTTGGGTGAAGTTAAAAAAGACTTTGCTGATTTATTGCGTAGAGCCGATGCCATCTTTATCGAAGAGCTTCGCTCAACCATCGATGAAACGAGCGGCAAGTCTTGGTACGATTTGACCAGTCAAGCTTTTGCCGTGTTCCTACCTGTTAAATCAGTGGGTGTGATGGGCGATGGCAGAACTTATGAGTATGTTGTGGCATTACGTGCTGTTCAAACTCAGGACTTCATGACAGCTCATTGGGCACATTTACCTCATGAATTATTGGGCCGCGTTTCAAACAGAATCATCAATGAAGTTCGTGGCATCAATCGCGTGGTCTACGATATCAGCGGCAAACCACCTGCAACGATCGAGTGGGAATAAGAGGGAATCATTTCCCTGATATTGGTATGAGGGTTCTCAGTCTCATTCCACCCATGACGCAATTAAATACGCCGTATCCATCGACGGCGTACATCACTGGCTTTCTTCGTTCACGCGGCATTGACGCCCATCAAGATGACTTGGCTTTGTCTTTGGTCTTAAGCTTCTTCTCCAAAAAAGGTTTGGCCGAAGTTCATCAAGCAGCATTGGCTATTCCTGAAGAAAACCGCAGTGCCACGATTAACTTCTTCTTGGATTACTTTGAAGGTTATCAAGGCAGTATTGAGCCCACCATCAAGTACTTGCAAGGCGGTGACAGCACCTTGAGTCATCGCATCAACAGTCGTTCTTTCTTACCAGAAGGTCCGAGATTTCAAGCCTTGGATTCTTATGACGATGATGGCTCTGGAGATTCTCTTGCTTGGGCATTTGGTGCCTTGGGTGCTGAAGATCGAGCACGTCATTTGGCCACGCTGTATTTGAATGATTTATCCGATGTGTTGCGTGATGCTGTGGATGACCGGTTTGAGTTCGTGCGTTATGCAGAATCTTTGGCGGGCAGTCAACCAAGTTTTGAGCCATTGGCTAATGCCTTAAAAGCAACACCCACTTTGATGGATGAGCATCTACGATCTTTAACCATCGAACAAATTGAAAGGCATCAACCTAACTTGGTCTTACTGTCTGTGCCATTCCCGGGATCTGTTTATGCAGCCTTGAGAATTGCTCAGGTGATCAAAGAGAAATACCCATCGATCAAAATCGCTCTGGGTGGTGGCTACGTCAACACAGAGTTGCGCGAATTAAGCGAAGCAAGAATATTTGATTATGTTGATTTCATCACCTTGGATTCTGGTGAAAGACCATTGTTGGCTTTGATTGAACATTTGAATGGTCAACGCGGTATCAATCGTTTGGTAAGGACCTTCATTAGGAATGAAAAAGGTCAGGTTCAATACATCCAGTGGGCTGAACTTGATGTGCCGTTTGAAGAAGTAGGTACAGCCACTTGGGATGGCTTGCCTTTAGGGTCATATCTATCGCTCTTGGACATGCTCAATCCCATGCACCGTTTGTGGAGTGATGGTCGCTGGAATAAGTTAACTGTGGCGCATGGTTGCTATTGGAAAAAATGCAGTTTTTGCGATGTCAGCCTGGATTACATCTCTCGTTATGAAACAGCCTCGGCATCATTGTTGGTTGATCGCATTGAGCAAATCGTCGCTGAAACAGGGCAAACAGGTTTTCATTTTGTGGATGAGGCAGCGCCACCAAAGATACTGAAAGCTTTGGCAGAAGAGTTGATCCGACGCAAGGTGGTGATTTCTTGGTGGGGCAATATTCGTTTTGAAAAAACATTCACCCCAGAATTGGCTGAGTTGTTAGCGCAAAGCGGATGTATTGCCATGTCTGGAGGTTTAGAAGTTGCTTCAGATCGTTTATTGGATTTGATGGAAAAGGGTGTGACCGTTGAACAAGTGGCGCGTGTGACCAAGAGCTTTTCTGATGTCGGCATTTTGGTTCATGCTTATTTGATGTATGGCTTTCCAACTCAAACTACTCAAGAAACAGTTGATTCATTGGAGTATGTGCGTCAGTTGTTTGAAAACGGTTGTATTCAGAGTGGCTTTTTTCATCGTTTCACTTGCACGGTACATTCCCCGGTGGGCAAAAATCCAGAGGCTTATGGCATTGAGCTAATTCCACTGCCAGAAATCACCTTTGCCAAAAACGACATTGGTTTCATAGATCCAACCGGCACGGATCATGATGCCTTGGGGCAGGGTTTAAAGAAGGCCATCTACAAC
>CALMBU010000176.1 GCA_937863045.1 uncultured Polynucleobacter sp.
ACTCGCGACCAACGGATTAAAAGTCCGCTGCTCTACCGACTGAGCTACCGACCCAATCTTGCAAAAAAAAGATTATAGCGGACTTTTTAAATTAGAGCTAGATTTGCCTACTTTTGGCCACGGGTGGGTTCTTAGCAAAGTAGTTGCGAATGCCTCTCAGAATGGCTTGGGCAATCTGCTCTTGGTACACATGATCATTTAATCGAGCTTCTTCTTCAGGATTGCTGATGAAGGCAGTCTCTATCAAAATTGATGGCACATCAGGTGCCTTGAGAACAGCAAAGCTGGCCTGTTCAACTTGTGGTTTGTGAAGTTTTGCAAAGCCACCAATTTGTTTTAAAACAGCATCACCCAACTTTAAGCTGTCTTTGATTTGAGCGGTTGTTGACATATCAAGTAGTAATTGCGCGACTTGCTTGTCTTGGGTTTTTATATTCAGACCACCAATCAAATCCGCACCATTTTCTTTGTTGGCCAACCATCTGGCTGCACTGCTTGTTGCTCCATGTTGTGACAAGGCAAATACTGAGGCGCCACGTGCTTGAGGCTTGATAAATGCATCTGCATGAACTGATACAAACAAATCTGCTTGAACACGACGTGCTTTATTGACGCGCACATGCAAAGGCACGAAGTAATCACCATCCCGCGTTAAGTAGGTGCGCATATCAGGCTCTGCTTCAATCTTCTGCTTTAGTCTGCGTGAGATGGCCAATACGATGTCTTTTTCTCGAGAACCTCTTTTGCCAATCGCACCAGGATCTTCGCCCCCATGACCTGGATCAATCGCAATGGTCAAGAGTCTGCGATGACTCGGTTTGGCGGCTTTGCTATCTGGTTTGGCAATTTCATTAGGTTTATTGGATTTGTTGGCTTCTGCTTTCTGAGCTTCTCTTCTGGCAATCGCGCCAATCGGATCATCTGCATCAAGAGCGGCTTCTTTTTTGGCGCTTTGGCGCACCAACTCCATCAAAGGGTCATTGGCCACGGTTGGGTATAAATCAAACACCAAGCGATTTTGATAGCTACCTACAGGATCTAAAGTAAATAGCTGAGGCTGAATACTTTCTTTGAGATCAAACACCAGGCGCACAACCTTTGGTTGAAATTGACCAACACGTACCTGAGCAATGTAAGGATCATTGCTATTAACTTTTGCCACCAATTCTTTGATGGTGTTGTTGAGTTCTAGTCCTTCAACATCCACCACCAGACGATGTGGGTTGGTCAGAAGTTGGTGGCTCACTTTTAGAACTTTGTCGGACTCTAAGGTCACGCGCGTGTAATCCTCTGCTGGCCATATACGAACGGCCACTAGTTTTGCGCCCCAAGCAATTTGACTGGGACCTAAAAAAATCAGCGCACTGGTTTGTGCGATTCTTTTTAAAAGATCGCGTCGTTTAAGTCTATTGGTGCGATTGCCGCCGATGAATTTCATGTTTCCTGAAATCCTTTGGCCAGTTCATCGCCAATATCTGATTGACTGGTGATCATGAGTGAGCGAGTTTCATCATCATTGGTCGATAAAGAAATGATCCAGTCAGCCTGAGGTAACGTGCCCTCTGCTTTCTCTGGCCATTCAACCACGCAAATGCCTGCTTCACTGAACACATCTCTGAAGCCCGCATCCATCCATTCTTTGGCATAACTCATGCGGTACAAATCAAAGTGATGAAAGGGCAGGATTATTTTGTTTATTGCATTTGCATTGTTTTTTGCATCGATACTGAGTTGATAGGGTTCGCACAAACCATAGGTGGGGCTTTTAACTTTACCCATGTGTCCTAATGATCGAAGGATGTATCTTGTGAGAGTGGTTTTACCAACCCCCAGATCCCCCACCAAAGAAAAATGAAGGGCTTTGTCCAAATGATCATCTTTAGATTGGAAAATCTTTTGAATCTGTTTCGCAAGCTCAAGCGCAAATGATTCTGTGTCTGGTTCAGAAGACAGGGTTCGAGACGGAATCATCAGATGAGTATCTTTTGTCATTGGGCCCTACAATCTCATCATGGAGCAAAAATGGTGACTCAAACTCAGGCAGCCAAAGATGATTTCATCCAAGATATTTCTTGGTTGAGGCGTGAGGCCATTGACTTGGGATTTGGCGATATCAGAGTTTCTGACACAGATTTGAGTGTGGCAGGACCAAGATTGAAAGAGTGGTTGGATGCAGGACGTCACGGTGATATGAATTATATGAGGGAGCGCGCTCATTTGCGACTCAATCCTCAAGAATTGCAGCCAGGCACTGTTCGGGTTTTGACGGTTCGAATGGATTACTTGCCCGATACCTCTGAAATGCGCCAAGCCGTTGATTGGCGCAATAAAGAAATAGACCGCTGGGATAGGCCTGATCAGGCAGTTGTAGCCATTTACGCCCGGGGTCGCGACTATCACAAGGTCCTGCGTCAACGTTTGCAATGTTTGGCAGATGTCATCGAAAAAAAGATAGGCCCTTTTGGTTATCGGGTATTTGTTGATTCCGGTCCAGTCATGGAAGTTGAGTTGGCTAATAAATCGGGTTTGGGTTGGCGCGGTAAACACACTTTGTTGCTGAATCGTGAAGCGGGATCGATGTTTTTCTTGGGTGAAATCCTGGTGGATGTGCCATTCCCAGTTGATGAACCAATCACCAGCCATTGTGGTGAATGTTCTGCTTGTATCAATATCTGCCCGACTCAAGCCATCACAGCCCCTTACCAATTAGATGCTCGTCGTTGTATTTCATATTTGACGATTGAGCATCAAGGATCTATTCCTGAAGAGCTAAGACCTCTGATGGGTAATCGCGTGTACGGATGTGATGACTGTCAGCTGGTCTGCCCGTGGAATAAATTTGCTCAACTGAGTTCAGTGCCTGATTTTTTACCAAGACATGGCTTGGAGCATACTGACTTAATGGATTTGTGGTCTTGGTCAGAGGAAGATTTTTTATCGAAGCACGAAGGCAGTCCGATTCGTAGGATTGGTTATGAATCCTGGAGACGCAATCTTGCCGTGGGCATGGGCAATGCTCTCAGATCACCAAACTTGGATGGTGTGAGCAAAGAAAAGATCACTATTGTTTTACAGCAAGCTTTACCTCAAGCTAGCGAGCTATTAAAAGAGCACATTGAATGGGCTTTGGCGCAATTACATCAAGTGTCAACATAAAAATCTAATAGACCAAGTAGATAGCATGAGATAGTACTGAGAATGATTTTAAAAAATCATCAAATAACTAAAAATTAAAAAACCAATAAACTGCATCCCATGAGTTTGAATAGAGACATCGTTATAAAAGGCGCCAAAGATGCTTTTGGGGCGCCTGCTGCCATCTTGTTTGCAGGCATGTTGGGTTTTGGTGCGATGGGTCAGGCCAATGGCCTAGACATTTGGTTGACCAGTGCCACCAGCTTTTTTATGTTTGCGCTTCCTGGCCAGGTGGTGCTCGTTGAAATGCTCGTATTGAGTGCTTCTGGTGTCACGATTGCAGTGGCCGTCACACTCACCGCCACGCGGTTTTTTACGATGTGTTTAACGCTC
The DNA here is from genome assembly GCA_937863045.1 of uncultured Polynucleobacter sp. Taxonomy (GTDB): domain Bacteria; phylum Pseudomonadota; class Gammaproteobacteria; order Burkholderiales; family Burkholderiaceae; genus Polynucleobacter. The sequence goes on from CALMBU010000176.1 coordinate 3,529, forward strand.
TTCCCACAGTTTCCAGAAAAGCAGCGCAGCTCTTTCTATTATTTGGTGGTTCATTTGGTGGCGATGACAGCATGGGCTGTGTCCATGAGAGATTTTCCAAAAATGAAACCAGAGGATCGTCTTTCTTATTTCACTGGATTCGCTTTTGTTTGTTGGGCTGTTTCAACACCGGCAACAGTTTTAGGTTACATGCTCGCTGGCCAAGTGCCTAGTTATATCAATTTAGGTTTGGTATTTATCAACCCACTCTTTTTCTTATTGACCTTCACTGAAGTTAAACCAAGAGCCAATCGCATCGCCATCCTATTGGGTGGAGCGATTGGTTTGCTGTCATATCTTTGGTTCCCTGATTACTCTTTATTGATTGCAGGGCTGTTGGGCGGCACGATGGCTTACATGATCGATAAACATTTTAGGAATAGACGACATGCTTGAGCCATCAGAATTAAGCACCATGTTCAATGATGCTGGTATGTGGGCGGCTTTGATTGCGGCCTGTCTTGGAACTTATTTTTGGCGAGGTTTGGGCGTTTACTTTTCTGGAAAGATAAGTCAAGAAAGTGAATTGTTTAAATGGTTGTCGGCCGTCACTTATGCGATGGTGGCAGCTTTGACTGTTCGCATCATTTTGTTACCGGTGGGTTTGCTTGCCACGGTACCGATTTCTATTCGTTTGGGGGTGAGTATTGTTGCCCTCGTCATCATGTATTCAAAACCTGGTGAGCGGATGATTCCAGCTTTGCTGGTGGGAACATTTGGTTTAGTGCTCTACGGATTGGCGATGAACTTTTTGAGTTGATCACCAACCGTATCAAACATCAGATCAATAAAAGAAAATTAATCGTTCTTACAAGTTTTGATGCCCAGTAATGGGTATGCTGGGCAGAAACGGAAAACACCCGTTGCAATTGGCAACAAGCCGATCCAGCCCCAGTTACCAATCACTCCAATGATTGCCAAAACAACCAAGAGTGCACCAACAGCGATACGTAAAGTGCGGTCAATTCCGCCGACATTGCATTCCATAGACTTCTCCTTATTTACTGCAGTAACTTTCGTACAACAATTCCATCACGGACATCGCGATGGGGCTCGAAATCGTGTAGTAAATATGTTTGCCATCTCGGCGTGTTGAGACAACACCTTCTTCACGAAGCACAGCCAATTGTTGTGACAAGGTGGGCTGTTGAATATTCGTGACTTCTTCTAATTCACCAACGCGCTTCTCACCCTGACTCAATTGGCAAAGCAACATCAAGCGATCACGATTGGCCAAGGTTTTCATCATGCGACAAGCTTTGTCTGCGTTCTCTCTCATCGCTGCAATATCAAATTGCATGCCTTCGTGCGTAGACAGTTTTTCTTTTGCATCCATCAAATTCACCAATTGATTAATAAATTAATTACATTATATATTAATGTTAACTATTTATTATGATTAATTGATCGGTTTGTCATTTGCTGTTGTTGATACCTTCTTTGGCAAAATACGCTTGTTACTAGCGGACGAAAAAACCAATTTAAGGTATCGTACAAAGTCTTAAAAAACATAAATCTTCATAGGAGAACAGCATGCCAGGTCAAAAAGCTTATTTAAATCAATCAGATGTTCAGAAAATATTGGCCGCAGCCAATGCTCATGCTGAGAAAAATAACTGGGCAGTATCCATTGCAGTGGTTGATGATGGTGGCCATTTATTGGGCTTCACACGTCGTGACAATTGCCCACCAGTGTCAGCTTATATTGCTCAAGAAAAGGGCCGTGCATCAGCCTTAGGACGTCGTGAGAGCAAAATCTATGAGGACGTGATCAATGGTGGTCGCTACTCATTTTTAAATGCCACAGCCGTTCTTCAAGGAACGCTTGAGGGTGGTGTGAACATCGTGGTCGACGGCCAAACAATCGGCGCTGTCGGTGTTTCAGGTGTTAAATCAAATGAAGACGCTGAAATTGCCAAAGCTGGTATCGCTGCTCTCTAAATGAGCGTTTCAGCAATAAATCAGTGTTAAATACTCACAGGCCTCATAATAGAGCCCTGTGAGTACAGAACAAACCAATACCCCCCCAAGTTTTACCGATTTCGGATTTTCCGAACCAATCCTGCGCGCTGTTTTAGAACAGGGCTATACAACCCCTACACCGATTCAAGCGCAAGCAATGCCGCATGTCTTGAAAGGTCAAGATGTGATGGGTGCTGCGCAAACGGGCACTGGTAAAACTGCAGCTTTCGTCTTACCGATTTTGCAAAACATCTTGCCCTTGGCAAGTAGCAGCGCATCTCCTGCCAGACATCCGATACGTGCATTAGTTCTGACCCCAACCCGTGAGTTGGCAGATCAGGTGGCTGATAACGCATTTAAATACGCCAAGTACACTGATATCAGAACAGCGGTGGTGTTTGGTGGCGTTGATATGTCTGCTCAAACAAGTTTATTGCGCTCTGGTGTTGAGCTATTGATTGCCACACCAGGTCGCTTGCTAGATCACATTGGTCAAAAAACTGCGAATTTATCTCAAGTGCAAATTTTGATTTTGGATGAAGCAGACCGCATGTTAGATATGGGTTTCTTGCCAGATCTGCAGCGCATCATTGGCTTGATCCCAGCAAAACGTCAGACACTTTTATTTTCGGCCACTTTTTCACCAGAGATTAAAAAATTAGCGCAAAGCTATTTGCGTGATCCAGTGACCATTGAGGTTGCTAGACAAAATGCAGCTGCAGATACTGTGCGCCAAGTAATCCACATGGTTCCGTCTGAGCAAAAGAAAGATGCTGTCATCAAAGTTTTAAAGGCGCGCATTCAGCAAGGTTTGACTCGCCAGGCAATCGTGTTCACTAACAGTCGTATTGGTTGCGGCAAACTGGCCAGTGCTCTAGAGCGCAGTGGTATCAAAGCCGGTGCGATTCATGGAGACAAGAGTCAGATTGAGCGCATGCAGATTTTGGAGTCTTTCAAAAAAGGCACGATGGATGTCTTAGTTGCCACGGATGTTGCAGCCCGAGGCCTTGATATTGCTGACATGCCTTGTGTGATCAATCATGAGTTGCCATTCAATGCTGAAGATTATGTGCATCGCATCGGTCGTACCGGTCGCGCAGGTGCACAAGGTGATGCGATTGCATTGGTCGATGCCTCTGAAGAAAGACTCTTGGCCGATATTGAAAAGTTAATGAACCGCAAGCTGCTTCGCTTGCCTGTTCCTGATCCTGCCAATGGCCCAGCAGGCGACCCATTTTTCTACATGCCTTATCGGGCATCAGCAGCTAAGGAAGAAAAGCCATCCGTGGCAGGTCAAGCTGAGACAACTGATCAGGCAGGGGCTCAAGCTTCCTCTCAGGCAACTAGCAAGCCATCGATTCAGCCCGGTGCAAAGCCAAGAGCTGCCTTGTTGGGTGGCTTTAAAAAATAAACTTCAGTTAAAGCTGCGGCTCAAGTCGCATTAAATTCACAGGCGGGTGTTTCGATAATGTTCAACAGCGGTTTCTAACCACTGCTTGATCGTTGATTCATTCACTGCTTTTGAATCAAGACTGTCAGAGCTATTTCTAAAAAGTGCAGGCTCATTCAAACCCAAATGTTTCGCAGCAGCTTGAAGAGCTTTTAATGCTTCAGCAGGGGTGTTACAAGCAATCGCAGTTGCATTAGTTTGTTTGCTGAGCTTTTCATTGTTGTCATCAAGTACCACAGGCAAATGAAGATAATGAGGTTGGGTGTAATTCAGTTGTTGTTGAAGATAAATTTGTCTGGCAGTGTTATCTAACAAATCTTCACCTCTTACCACGTGTGTGATTCCTTGTATGTGATCATCCACCACGACTGCCAGTTGGTAGGTGAATATCCTGTCTGAGCGCCTTAAGACAAAGTCACCCACAGATGATTCAATCTCAGGATCGTTGACCAGTAAGCGCCAAGCGCATGGCTCAGTGACTTCTTCTAAATTACGACAACTTCCTGGGTAGATCAGTTCGCCGTGCCGGTCTTTCTTTTTCCCCAAGAGCAATAATTGATCTTCAATTTGTTTGCGAGTGCACCGGCAACCATAAGCCTTATTTTCTTGTTTTAAATGATTCAAGGCTGATTGGTAGAAATGACTTCGTTTGGATTGGTATTCAATCTCTTCATCCCAATGCAAACCGCAATTCAACAGTTGTTGAATGATGATTTTGTCAGCCCCTGGAGTGCACCTTGGCAAATCAAGGTCCTCTATCCGTAAAAGCCACTTTCCTTGATGTGCCCGGGCGTCAAGCCAACTGCCTAGGGCAGTTGCGAGCGACCCGGCGTGGAGAGCGCCTGTGGGTGAGGGTGCGAAGCGACCGCGGTATTGAGTCTTGAACATAGCTAAAATCATCTCATGTCTTTAAATACCAACTTTGTTCATTTGCGTCTTCACTCCGAGTATTCGATTGTGGATGGGGCTGTGCGCATCGATGATGCCATTGCGGCAGTGGTTAAAGATCAAATGGGTGCATTGGCTCTAACCGATTTAAGCAATGTGTTTGGTTTGGTCAAATTCTATCAAGCAGCTCGCAAAGAGGGCATTAAACCGATTATCGGTAGTGACGTGTGGATCACCAATACCGAAGATAGAGATAAGCCATTCAGATTACAGTTGTTGGTGAAAAACCAACAAGGCTATTTGAATTTATGTGAGCTCTTGACCAAAGCATCGTTGACCAATCAATTCAAAGGTAGGTCTGAAGTTGATGAAACTTGGTTCAAGCAACATGCTGATGGTTTGATTGCATTATCAGGCGCAAGATTGGGTGATGTTGGACAGTTCCTATTATCCGGTCAGCATGACGAAGCAATCGCTTGCGCCAAAAAATGGGCTAGTTATTTCCCTGGATCTTATTACGTTGAAGTTCAGCGTGCAGGTCACCCTCAGGATGAAGCACATCTTCATGAAGCTGTTCACCTAGCGAATGAACTTCAATTGCCGGTGGTGGCAACACATTCGATTCAGTTCATGAAGCCAACAGACTTCAGGGCGCACGAAGCCAGGGTGTGTATTGCTGAAGGAGAAGTGCTTGGTAATCCTAAGCGTGCAAAGAAATTCACGGCCGAGCAATACTTTAAAACTCAAGCAGAGATGCAGGAGTTGTTTGCTGATTTACCAGCAGCGATTACCAACAGTGTTGAAATTGCGAAGCGTTGTAATTTGTCATTGACCTTAGGTAAGCCACAGTTGCCAGATTTTCCAGTGCCTGCTGGCATGACATTGGATGACTATTTGATGGAAAAAGCCATGGAAGGCTTATCCAAACATTTGCTGCATTTGTACCCCGATGAAGTTGAAAGAGAAAAGCAACGTCCCAGTTATGAGGTGCGCTTAAAGTTTGAAGCTAGAACGATCTCTCAAATGGGATTCCCGGGCTACTTTTTGATTGTGGCTGACTTCATTAACTGGGCAAAAAATAATGGTGTGCCAGTAGGCCCAGGACGAGGCTCAGGCGCAGGTTCTTTGGTGGCTTACTCTTTAGGCATTACCGATCTAGATCCGCTGAGATATAACTTGCTCTTTGAGCGCTTCTTGAACCCTGAGCGCGTATCCATGCCTGACTTTGATATTGACTTCTGTCAGCACGGTCGCGATCGCGTGATTGCCTACGTCAAAGAAAAATATGGCAAAGATGCCGTGAGTCAAATTGCCACCTTTGGCACGATGGCTGCACGCGCAGCAATTCGAGATGTGGGTCGCGTCTTAGAGCAACCATACGGATTCGTGGATGGTATCTCTAAATTAATTCCGAATAAGCCTGGTCAGCAAGTCACCATTGAACAAGCCAAAAAAGAAGAAAAACTTTTGGCTGAGCGCGAATCTCGCGAGGAAGAAGTTAAACAGTTATTGGGTTTAGCTCAACAGCTAGAAGGTATGACTCGAAACGTGGGTATGCATGCTGGTGGTGTATTGATTGCCCCAGGCAAGCTCACAGACTTCTGTCCGCTTTATACGCAAGGCAGCAAAGATGGTAAAGACGGTTCAGATGCTGGCGTGGTCAGTCAGTTTGATAAGGATGACGTTGAGGCTGTAGGCTTGGTCAAGTTTGACTTCTTGGGCCTCACAACGCTCACAATTTTGGATTGGGCTGAAAGATATATTCATCAGTTATATCCTGAGAAAAAAGATTGGCGTGTTGGCCAAGTGCCCTTGGATGACCCTATTGCATTTGAAATCTTAAAAAATGCCAATACAGTTGCTGTGTTCCAGTTAGAAAGCCGCGGCATGCAAGGCATGTTGCGTGAGGCAAAACCTGACCGATTTGAGGACATCATCGCCTTGGTGGCTCTCTATCGACCTGGTCCGATGGATTTGATCCCATCCTTCATTGCTCGTAAACACGGCAAAGAACAAGTGCATTACCCAGACCCGCGAGTTGAGCCAGTCTTAAGAGAAACCTACGGCATCATGGTTTATCAAGAGCAGGTGATGCAGATGGCGCAGATCATCGGTGGTTACTCATTGGGTGGCGCCGACTTATTGCGCCGTGCCATGGGTAAGAAAAAACCTGAAGAGATGGCTGAGCATCGCCAGTTGTTCAGAGATGGTGCTGGCAAAAGTGGATTGAAAGCTGATAAAGCTGATGAAACTTTTGACTTGATGGAAAAGTTTGCGGGCTACGGCTTTAACAAATCTCACGCTGCCGCTTATGCTCTGCTGGCTTATCACACCGCCTGGCTAAAAGCTCACTACCCAGCTGAATTTATCGCAGCCAACTTGTCATTGGCAATGGATGACACCGATAAAGTGAAGATACTTTATGAAGATGCATTGGCCAATAAGATCAAGATTCTTCCTCCGGATGTGAACACCAGTGTTTATCGTTTCATGCCATTGCGTGAAGATCCTCAAAACAAAGAGCAAGCAGCCACCATGATTCGTTATGGCTTAGGCGCTATCAGGGGTTCTGGAGAGGGAGCGATTGAGCAAATTATTCAGGCACGTGCCGATGGTCCTTTCAAAGACCTGTTTGATTTCTGTTCTAGGTTAGATCGTCGCGTAGTCAATCGTCGCACGATGGAAGCATTGATTCGTGCGGGTGCCTTTGATTCACTGTACGGCGGTTATGATTCGCGCGCAACCTTGTTGGCTTCTTTGCCCAGAGCGATGGAAGCTGCTGATCAGGCCGATGCCTCAGCACAACAAGTAAGCTTGTTTGATATGGCTGGATCTTCAGATGAGCACAAGCCAGAATTGATCAAAGAAGATGCTTGGTTTGAGAAACGTCGCCTACAAGAAGAAAAAGCTGCATTAGGTTTGTATTTAACAGGTCATTTATTTGATGCCTATCAAGATGAGGTCAGTCATTTTGTTAGAACCAAGCTGAATCAAGTGACCGAAGGTAAGGATAGATTAATTTGCGGAATCATGACTTCCACTAGAAGCATGATGGGCCCACGAGGCAAATTGATGATTGCAACCATAGATGATGGTTCGGCTCAATTAGAGATGACCATTTACAGCGAACTATTTGAACCCAATAGAAGTTGGCTGAAAGAAGATGAACTCATCATTGCCAAGGTGAGTGTGACGCCCGATAAGTTTTCAGGAGGCATGAGGGTTGTGGCTGAGTCAATCATGGATGTCACAACAGCACGCTTGAAGTTTGCTAGAAGTCTGCATGTGCAGCTTCAGCAGGGCATTGATCTGTCTGGATTCAAGCAGCAGGTGAGTACCTTCGCAGGAAAAAATCAACAAGGCTTGATGATGACAGCGGATGTTATTTCAAATGGAACAGCATGCTTGGTTCAATTCCCAGATACCTGGAAGATCTATCCCGATGATGAAAGCATCAGAAATCTGAGCTTGGCTTTGAATAAGTCAGGCGGTCAAGGAATGGTCGAAGTTAAGTACGCTTGATGAAGTGCTGTTGATGTTTTCTTTTATTTGCTTTTAGCAATCAACTGGTATTGATCTAAGTATTCATCAGCCACTTGTGACCATGGGCGTTCATACCCTGGTACATCGCTGGCATGGTCAAGCCAATTGTTTGCTTGGTTTATCCAGCTATCCAATGAGTCCTTTAAATCTAGTACGCTGCCGTGTTGAGGGCTGACATCGCTGGCTGCTCCGCAAGCGCTTGATACCAACACAGGCACATGAGATGCCATCGCTTCTGTGATCACCATGCCATATGCTTCGCTGGAGGCTGGGTGAATCAGTAGATCCAACTCTTGATAGTGGTTAGCACTTGCTTGCCAACCTAAAAATGAAATTTGCCCAGGGTAATTGGCGCACAAATGCATCACCTGATTTTTTTCAGGGCCAAGCACCAATAGTTTGAGATTGGGGCGAGAGGCATGCAATTGCAAAGCAATCTTGATGAATTGCTCAAATCCTTTTCTTGCCCACTCTTTACCAATGAAGCCGATGGTTCCGCCATCATGAGGCACTGGTTTATTAAGTCTTTTGGGGTTTTGTATCACGCCTGGAG